>JBHLRA010000043.1:0-15120 GCA_048883045.1 Candidatus Thorarchaeota archaeon
GGGGTCATAAAAAGCTCTGTTTGGACTATCAAATCTAATTTAGGAAAGAATTCTTTGATGAGTTTATTATAATCTACACATTGATTTAAAAAATTAATAAAGGCAAACCATAATGCTTTAATGGGATAAGGTTTTCCTAAAATAACAGCATTATAGAGATTCAAAATACCCAGTCTGTGAAAAGATGGTTTATCTGGAATTGCTTTTAGGAAAGGATCCCAATTTAAAACAGCAGGTATATATCCAGAACTTATAGAGGTAGTTACATTGCCAGTAATAGTCGCGACTGATATCATTCCTCGTAAAGAGATATCTCCATGATACGTCCTAGTAAGTCCCATCCAAGTAAAGAAAGTTGCATTATTAACTTTACCGATTTTTTCACCTAATTTTTTTATAAGATCTTGCGAAACTCCTGTAATTTCAGCAGTTTTACTCGGAGGATACTCGTTTGCTAAATCAATTAGCATTTGTAAAACAGTTTTACATTTAATTCCACTTACTTCATAAGCTCCAGTAATACTCGCTGTTTTTAATGTAGAACGTCTTAATACTTTAGCTGTGCTTGAATTTTCATCAAAAATTATGTATGCATTTGCCTTTTTCTCGCCAATATCTTTTCCCCGGAGAAATTTTCCGTTATCTGTTCGCACCAAATAGGCACCATTAGTCTCAAATCGAATAAAATTCTCATTATATAGCCCTTTCTTAAAAATAACATGCATGAGTCCAAGGGCAAGTGCTGTATCTGTTCCTGGTCTAAGTCCAACATAAACATCAGCTTTCGAAGCTGTAATCGTAAAACGAGGATCAATAACTACTAATTGAGTGCCATTTTCTTTTGCATCTAAAATTTTTCGCATAGTTTGAAGTGGTGCAGCTTCTGCAGGATTACTGCCCCAAACTATTAATAAATCTGGCCATTTTCTTTGCCAAAATGTTCCAAACAAATACATGTAAGGAAATTGACTACCAAATATGATTCTACTGCCACATGGTACACCCGCATCACCATATCCCCAAGCACTAACCCTTGTTGATTGTGTTAGACTTGCTAACCTTAAATAAGCTCCAAACTTTGTAGTCCCTGCTCCTGGCCCACCTAATACCCAGCCTATAGATCTCCAACCATATTCATTTGAAATATTTATTAATTTTTCAGAGATAATATCAAAGGCAGTATCCCATGATATCCTTTCAAATTTTCCCTCTCCACGCTCTCCGACTCTTCTCATTGGATACTTTAAACGATCTGGGTGATAAGTAATATCCAAACTAGATAATCCTCTTAGACATATTCTTTTATCATAGGGAAGCGGGAATTCAGCAGGTTCTAATTTTATTACTTTATTATCTTTAACGTAAGCTAATATACCACAACAATCAATTCCACAATGAGCTGGACAAGCAGTTCTTATTACTCGAATATCGTTTTTATCTTTCATTATTCTGAAGTCATGTTATTTATCTTGAAATTAATCATTTTAATTTGTAATAATTGGTATTATAAAAAATTTAAGAGACAAATAGCTGCTTAATAAAAGTTCTTTTAAAGATAAACTTATATATTGTTAAACGGTAATTTTCCAAATATAAACATATTTTATATTTAAAACATTGAAGTTCTTATTAAAGATAATTTATAATTATTAAAAAGAGATCAAAATAGGTGTAATATATGGTTAAATTCAAAAGAGGTCATCTATATTATCCCGAAATTCCGATTCATCAAGTTTTAGAAGATACAGCAAAAAGATTTCCAGAAAGACCTGCTTTTTTATACCCTAAAAATATGAACTACAAAGAATTTCAAGAAAAAGTAGACATTTTTGCTTCTGCATTAAAAGATTTAGGTGTGAAAAAAGGAGATAGAGTGGCTTTATATGGCCCTAATTCTATTCAATGGGAAATATCTTTTTATGGATTAGAAAAAGCAGGAGCTATTTTAGTTCCTATGAATCCACAATTTAAAGAAAAGGAGGTAGAGTATGAATTAAATGACTCTGGAGCAGAAACTATCATAGTTTCCCAATCAGAATATCCATATGTAGCAGCAGTCAAAGCTAGAACAAAGATTAAAAACACTATAATCATAGAATCGGAAGAAAAACCAGAAATACCAAATGAATCAATAGGATGGTCAGAAATAATGGAAGATACAAAATTGGATCCTCCAAAAAATGAATTCGACGTAAAAGATGATCTTGCTACGCTAGTATACACGAGTGGAACAACAGGTTTACCAAAGGGAACAATGCTTACCCATTATAATATTGTGTCAAACATAGTTCAAGTATCTCAAACTTTTGAGTTAAGTGAATTGGATGTAGCTATTATTGTACTCCCTCTTTACCATATCTATGGTTTAAATGTAGGAATGAATCAAGCAATTTTATTAGGTGCTGCCCAGGTTGTGACACCTCGATTTAATGTAAAAGATTTCTGCGAACTGATTGAAAAATATCGAGTTACATACAGTCTTTGCGTACCGCCAATATTTCTTGATGTAGTTAGACATCTTGAAAACCCAAACATTAGAGAATATGATTGGACAAATTTAAAAATCTTTAATAATGGTGCGGCACCAATTCCTTTGGATCTTCTTGAGAGATTTGATAAACTCGCAAAGGATAAATGCAAAGCTAAGGAGGTAACTGTCCAACATGGTTGGGGATTAACTGAAGCTTCTCCAGTTGTAGCTGTAAATCCTATGTATCGTCGAAAGATGGAATCCCAAGGTACTCTACTTTCAGATACATTCCATAAGATAATTGATTTAGAAACGAATAAGGAGTTACCTGAACGTGGTCAAGTAGGTGAGCTAGTTATTAAAGGACCCCAGGTTATGAAAGGATATTGGAAAAAGCAGGAAGCTACTGAGGAAGCATTTTGGATTGATCCTAGTACGGGAGAAAAATGGCTTAGGACAGGCGATATGGCTTATATAGATGATGAAGAATATGAGCATCTTCTAGACCGTATTAAAGAAATGATAAAATACAAAGGTTGGAGCATCGCACCAGCTGAACTTGAAGATTTACTTTTTAATAATCCTCATGTTTTCGATGCAGCTGTTATAGGTAAACCGTCTACAGAACCCGATATTGGTCAAATTCCTAAGGCTTTTATCATTTTAAAACCAGAGTCTAAAGGAAAAGTAACTGAGAAAGAAATTATGGATTGGGTTGCTGAAAGAATATCAGCTTATAAGAAGATACGTGAAGTTGAATTTCTTGATGATATTCCAAAATCAGGTTCAGGTAAAATATTACGTCGCGAACTAGTAGAAAAAGAAAAGAAGAAACTTGGAATTAAGTAACAAAAACAAACTAATTTGTTATTTATTAAACGTTTAAAATTTATTTTAGATAAATCGGAAAAAAAATTAAGAAAAGAATGGATCAAAATCTTAACTACTATTAGAGATATTTTTAATAATAACTCAAATTTACATCAATTAATAAAATCAAATAAGATAGGTTAAAAAAAATGCCATTAAAAACTCCAGATGAATATTTTGAAAGTATAAAAAGACCTGTAAATTTATTTATGTTTGGTGAGAAAATTGAGGAGTTCTGGAATCATCCAATTATAAAACCTTCAATTAATACTGTAATGAAAATTTATGAATTGGCTCAAATTGAAGAATATAAAGACTTAATGACCGTAAAATCCCATTTAACTGGAGAAATAATAAACCGTTTTACTCATATTCACCAATCCATAGAAGATTTAATTAAAAAGGTAAAAATGCAAAGATTGTTAGGGCAACATACAGCTTGTTGTTTTCAGCGATGTGTTGGTTTTGACACCGCAAATGCATTGTATAGTGTAACGTATGAAATAGACAAAAAGTATGAAACAAATTATCATGAGAGATTTAAAAAATATTGGATTGAAGTTCAAACACAAGATTTAATGGTAGACGGGGCAATGACCGATACAAAGGGAGATCGAAGTAAAAGACCGAAAGATCAATCCGACCCTGATGCATATTTACACGTAGTTGATGAAGAGGACGATGGTATCATTGTCAGAGGTGCTAAAATTCATCAAACAGGATTTCTTAATTCGCATCGAGCGATTATTATGCCTACCTTAAATTTAAGACCAGGTGAAGAGGATTATGCAATAAGTTTCGGAATTGATACAAACGCGAAAGGAATTACATTAATATATGGGAGACAATCATGTGATACGAGAAAAATGGAAGAAGGAAAACTAGATATTGGAAACTTTAAATATGGTGGTCAAGAAATTTTTGTAGTTTTTGACAATGTTTTTGTACCTAAAGAAAATATTTTTATGAAGGGTGAGATTGAATTTTCTGGAGAACTAGTTAACCGATTTGCAGGATTTCATCGTCAATCCTATGGAGGATGCAAAGTGGGAGTTGGTGATGCGTTAATAGGAGCAACGGCTCTAATTTCAGAATATAATGGTACTGAAAAATCATCTCATGTTAGAGATAAACTTGTTGAAATGACACATTTGAATGAGACCTTATTTAGCTGTGGTATCGCATGTAGTTCTCTAGGTTTTAAAAGAGAGGCAGGGAATTATGAAATGGACATGCTATTAGCTAATGTTTGTAAACAAAATGTCACACGTTTTCCTTATGAAATTGGAAGACTTGCGGAAGATCTGGCAGGTGGATTGATTTGTACTATGCCCTCTGAAGCAGATATTAAATCAGAAGAAATTGGACCTTTAATTGAAAAATATCTAACTACATGCGAGGGAATATGTGCTGAAGACAGGTATAAAGTATTACGTTTTATTGAAAATTTAACAATGGGAGTAGCCTCTGTTAGTTATCGCACAGAATCTATGCATGGTGCAGGGTCACCTCAAGCCCAAAGAATTATGATTGCCCGACAAGCCAATTTAGATGATAAGAAAAAGATCGCAAAAAGAATTCTTGATATTGAATAATTTTCTAATATCCTCAAAATAGAAATTACATCATATGGTAGAAATTGTCTCCTTAGATGGAAGATGGCAATTAATTAATAGTGATAAGTCTATTCATATCAATACTTACGTTCCGGGTTCGGTTTTTGAAGCATTAATTGAACAGGAAATTATTGAAGACCCATTTTATGGTTTGAACGAATTTAATGTGAGATGGGTATATGAATCAGATTGGGAATACGAAATTCAATTTGATTTAAACCCAAGTTTTTTAGAATACAAGCAAATTAAACTTCGTCTTAATGGGTTAGATACTTTTGCAAATGTTTATCTTAACGATGAGTTATTAGGATCAACGGAAAATATGTTTATTGTTTATGAATATGATGTAAAAGAAAGATTGAAAGAGTTTGGAAACACATTAATAGTGAAACTCAAGAGTCCAACCTCCAAAGCAAGAGAACTGATAATTAAATATGGCATGAATTTGAATACGGGTTTAGAAGCTATACCAGGAGTTCCCTATTTAAGGAAGGCACAATTTTCTTTTGGGTGGGACTGGGGCCCAAAATTACCCGATATTGGAATCTGGAAGTCGGTGGAATTAATAGGATATAATGATCTAAGAATCAAATCAATTAATTCTTACAGTAAAATCAAATATGTTAAAAATCGTATAGAAATACAGAATCCAGAAGGGACTTTATTGAAAAAACCGATTTCTGCAAAACTATTAATTAATGTAGAAATTGATTCACGTTTAAATAATCTTTCAAGTCAAAACTATATGTTAAAAGTTCGGATTACCTCACCTAATGGAGAATCTTTTTCAAAAAAAATTAACATACATGAAAATAAACAAGAAATTGAATTTGAACTAGAAAAACCTTTTTTGTGGTGGACTCACGATCTTGGTGATCCTAATTTATATGAATTAGAAGTTTGTATTGTAAGAAATGGAGTTATTGATAAGTCAAAACAGATGATTGGATTAAGAGACGTCCAATTAGTTAGAAATAAAGACCAATGGGGAGAAACTTTCTATTTCTTATTAAATGGAATTCCTATATTTGCTAAAGGAGCAAATTGGATTCCCATTGATAGTTTTATTCCAAGAGGAAAGAAATTAGGCTTATATAGAATGAATTTAGAGGGCGCTAAAAATGCAAATATGAACATGATACGAGTATGGGGTGGTGGAATTTACGAAGATGATTATTTTTATGATCTCTGTGATAATATGGGGATTTTAGTATGGCAAGACTTTCCTTTTGCCTGCAACATCTACCCTTATTTTGAAGAATTCATAGAGAGTGTTAAAAAAGAAGTCATTCAAAACATAAAACGATTAAGACACCATCCAAGCTTGGCATTATGGTGTGGTAATAATGAAATTGAATGGTTTTGGAACCATTATTTGAAAGTAAAAGTTAATACTGATGATCCTGATATTTTGATAAAACTTAAGAAAGGATACCTATATCTTTTTGAGAATATCCTTCCAAATTTTATAAAAAATCTTGATCCTATGAGAATATATTGGCCAAGTTCACCATCAAACGGATTAATAGGACAGAATATTGGAAAAAGTGATTCTAATTCCCCCAATTATGGCGATTCACATTTTTGGGCAGTATGGCATGGAGGAAAACCTTTTTCAGCGTATCGAAAATTCAATTCCCGGTTTATGTCTGAATTTGGATTCGAATCTTTTCCATCCTTAAAAACTATAAAAAGCTTTTGTCCACAAGATCAGTTAAAGTTTAACTCCCCTATTCTAGAGAATCATCAAAAAAATTCAGCTGGCAATAAATTAATTCTGAGATATATGAAAAAACGGTTTTCACCTTCAGAGGAATTTGAGAATCAAATTATTTTATCTCAGATTACTCAAGCAGAAGCTATCGAATATGGTGTAGAGCATTGGCGGAGAAATCGTAATGAATATCATTGCATGGGTTCTCTTTATTGGCAATTAAATGATTGTTGGCCAGTAGCAAGTTGGTCTTCATTAGACTATTTCGGAAGATGGAAAGCTCTTCACTATTTTGCTAAAAGGTTTTACTGTCCAGTTTTTGCCAGTGTTAAAGAAGAAAAAAATTCAGTTGAGTTCTGGGGAACAAATGATCAAATTGAGTACTGTAATTTAATATTAGAATGGAGAATTTATGATCCCAATGGTAAAATATTAAAAAATGGTGTATTTGAAAGCCTACTTAACCCTTGCTCTTCTAAAATGTTCGGAAGTGTAGATGTTTCAGATATCAATAAAACGAAGGAAGATTTACAAAATCATATTATTTTCTATAAGTTTAAAGAGTCTCAAAGTAGAAATAATATTATATTCAAAGGCTTTAGACTATTTGGTACTCCAAAATCATTTTCTTTAAAAGATCCAGAGTTAGATTATGAGATTCATCAGATTGAAGTAGCAAATATAAACAATAGAGATTTTAAGGTGATTATTACCACTAAGCAAATTGCCCTCTACGTATTTGTCGAGTCTAACTACTTCGATTTCATAGCTTCAGATAATTATTTTTCAATGGAGCCTAATGAAAGAAGAGTTATCACGTTGAGGAATATTATTCCTGTTAATTCAGAAAAACAAATAGGATTTGAAGAAATTAAAGAGAAGATCTATATAAAATCTTTATTTAACTTACTTAATTAAAGTGAATGTGATATTCTTAGGTCCTTTTGTTTTTAATGCATTCTTTTATAAAATCTAGATAAAGTGGAGATGGATTATATGGACGAGATTTGAATTCAGGATGAAATTGAGTACCCACCATCCAATGATCTTTTCTATCTAATTCGATACTATTAATAATTGTTCCAGTTTCATCTCTACTAGATACGCGTAAACCCTTTTCTTTTGCTTCTGATGTGATAAATCTTTCTTGAATATGATATCTATGCCGATATCGTTCAAATATTTCATCTTGTTTATAAGCTTCATATAATCGAGTATTCTTTTCAATTATTATTTTCTGAGCTCCTAATCTCATTGTGCCGCCTTTTTCAGTAATTTCTTTCTGAGTTTCTAAAATATCAACAACAGGGTAAGGAGTCTCAGGGTTTAGTTCAGTTGAATTAGCATCTTTTAAGCCAAGATACTTTCTACAGAAAGCTACAAAAAATAATTGAGCTCCAAAGCAAATCCCCAAGAATGGAACTTTATTTTCCATAGCATATTCTGCTGATTTTATCATCCCCTCAATCGCTCTTTCACCAAATCCGGGAGTAAGTAAAATACCATCACAATCTTTAAGTTGATTACTTATATCTGTGTGTTCGTCTAAATTTATCATTATCAATTCTGTTTTATATCCTAAATGAGCAGCAGCATCTTCTAAAGCCACATTAATTGATATATATGAGTCTGAAATGTTAAAATATTTACCTGGCATAGCGATCTTTACTGTATCTTTAGTACTTTTAAATAACTCAACCATTTTAACCCATTCAGAGTAGTTTGTAACTTCACTATATGCTACTAATTTAGCTTTCAAATCAATTAGTTGACAAATAAGATCTCCTAATCCTTGTTCCTCAAATAATAATGGTAATTCATAGATTATTTCTAAATCAGGATTTGAGATTACAGCATTTTCGGGAACATTAGAATATAAGGATATTTTTCTTTTAATATCATGATCTAAAGGCTTTTCGCTTCTTCCAATAATTATGTCTGGTTGTAATCCTAAGCTCTGGAGCATTTTCACAGAGTGTTGTGTTGGTTTTGATTTTTGCTGACCTACTGCTCTTGAATAAGGAATTAAAGTTACATGTACAAATGCAGTACGTTTTGGATATTCTAGTTTTAATTGTCGAAATGCTTCTAAAAATATACTTGATTCTAAATCACCCACAGTACCGCCACATTCAATTAGTAATACATCTAAATCTTCCTTTTCAGCAATTTCCATCAGTCTTTCTTTAATAATATCAGTAACATGAGGTATTATTTGAACTGTTTTTCCTAAGAATCTCCCTTTCCTCTCGCTTAGGATTGTCGAAAGATAGATTTGGCCAGATGTAATATTATGGGAGGGATGCATCTCAATCCCTAATATCCTAGAATAGGTTCCAAAATCTTGATCAATTTCTGAAATTCTATATGATCTTTCATCAGAGCCAGGAACAGGTCGGAAATCCCATACATCTTCTGTTATAAAGCATTCTCCATGCTCGATTGGATTCAACGTACCGGGATCTACATTTAAATATGGATCAATTTTGACAACAGATACTTTGAATCCGCGAAATTGAAGTACTTTACCAATACTTGCAGTGGCAACACCCTTCCCGATTCCAGACATAACACCGCCAGTAACAAATACAAATTTACTATTTGAATTCATAATTTATACCAATATTTTAAGAAGCAATTTATTTACATCAAACCATTTAAATAAAATTATAAAAATAAACCAATTTTTAAAAGAATTTCCATATATCCAATTTTATTAATATCATTTATATTTAAAAAGGGGAGGTTTCTCAGTAATTAATGATTTAGGAGTAATTTGTTAATAGTATCTTTCTTGAAATAAGGTTCTTAAAACAATAATAATAATAAGAAAAAAAAATTAATAGCATTAATTATAGCATTTTGAATAACTGTCTTAAAGCGAGACTCATTATATATTTTTGAATTTGTGACGTTCCTCCTCCAACTTGACCAATTCTTGAAATCCCGATTAAATCACTCATTAAAGTATTGTCACACAAACCAGCACCACCCATTAGATCCGCACATCCAAAGCATATCCGTTCTGACAATTTGGCACTTTGCAATTTCAACTGTGAAGCAGTGGCAACAAGAGCTAAATTAAAGTTTTTTGGAAGAGTGCCAAACTGTTCTATTTTCTCATCAATAATCTGACAAATATGCAAAGTCGCAAGAGTTAAACTCATTGTTTTTGACCACATCTCTGTTAAAGGAAAGCCAACACCTTGATATTTCAAAATTTCCTGATCAAATTGCTTTCTCATGTTAGCATAAATGACGGCATGGGAGATAGCATTCCAACATTCTGCTACGTTGGCCAGTACTATTCCTAATCTCTCTAGATTTAATCCTTCAAAAAGATACTCTCTCCCTAAGCCTGGTTTTCCTAACACGTACTCCGAAGGAACTCTTAAATTAGTGAAGGTTTCTTTGCCTAGATATACTCGAGGAGTCCAAGGGATATTAATTCTTTCTACATTCCATCCGTCCCATGATGTAGCCACTAAGAATTGAGCCATTGTGTTTCCATTATTCTTTTCTGAACAAGCATAAACTATTGCCCAATCTGCTCTGGCACCATTAGTTTGATATATTTTTTCACCATTTAAAGTGAAACTACCATCCTCATTTTCATTACAAGTTGTAAGCATATGAACCGCATCAGATCCACGTTCTGGTTCAGTTATACATATGCACCCTATCTTTTGTCCGGTTGCTAACTCTTTTAGAGCTTTCAAACGAACCTCGACATCTTCGTGATGAAGCATTAGAGGATTCACAGCTAACACACTTGCACCCATTCCCATAATTAATTGCGGATCAAAAAAATCAACAGCAAGACAACGAATAAATTCCGCAGTCATTCCGTATGGATCATAGTTTAAATCCAACTCTTTAAAATGACTAACTCTTGTTACTAGGCCTTCTTTACCAATCTCAGGAATCCATTCATATAAGTCTTCATTATGAGTAATATTATGCTTTTTTTCAAATCTAACAAAGAATTTTTGCGCTTTCCTGAGAAAGCTAAAATATTTAGGTTTTAGAATACTCATCAAATTATTATTTAGAAAATTGTACCTATTTTGTAGGCTCAGCTTTTCTAAAATGTCATCATTAATACATTGAACTGCCCCTTTTTTATTTTCCATATTAATACAACTTCCTTTATTTAAGTTAAGAAATTTGAATTATAATTACTATTAATCCAAATTCTTAATATAGTTTTATCTAAAAAAAAGAAAATTGAAATGAAGGTTTTTAACATTTAAAATTCAAAAACTACTTTAAGTGAATTATATTCGCTTTTTTTAGAAGCTACTTCCAATGCTTCTTTATAATTTTCTAAAGAAAATTTATGAGTTATGAATTCACTCACGTTCACTTGCCTAGATGAAATCAAATCTAAAGCAATTTGTAAAGTTCTTTTTTTTTCATTATTAATAATTTCAGAACCGAAAGTATTTGAAGCAATAACAGTTATTTCTTTAAGAAATAAAGGTGTCCAATCGATTTCTAAGATAGCAGGTTGTCCAATTAACATAAGAGTCCCTTGTGGTCTTACTAATCTAAGACTAGTTGTCAATGATGATGGAATTCCTACACAATCAAAAACAAAATCCGCATTGCCTCCAACTAGCAATGGATCTTGAAGTGGTACTGACACCGTTCTTGCTCCTAATTTTTTAGCTATTTTTCTGAAAAATCCACTTTTACTTGCTAGAAAAACCTCATCAACACCTAATTTTGCTGCCATATCAATTTGAGATTGTCGTGTATCAACAGCTATAATCTTACACTTTGAGAATATCTTTAAAGCTTGAATCACTAATAATCCCATCACCCCACAACCTACTACTACAACGGTTTCATCATCTTTTGGGTTATTTTTTAGAACCCCATGAATTGAGCCAGCTAAAGGTTCTGCAATCAAAGCTTCTTCGAAAGTGACTGAATCTGGTATTTTAAAAATCTGACTTTGATGAGCTACTAAATATTCTCCCCATCCTCCACCAGTATCTTTACATAATCCGATCATAAAACCTGGAGCAATATTGCCTTTATCGTAATTATAGCATAAATTAAAGTTTCCTTCTTTACACGCATCACATAATTCAAGACCCCTAGTTTCACAACTAAGCACTTCATCAATCAATACTCGATCTCCAACAGAAAGATTTTTTACATTTGTACCTAATTCAGTAATAATTCCGACAATCTCATGACCTGGAACTGCAGGAGATGATACAAAATTAAATTGGTACGTAGATTGCTTAATCTCCAAAATATGAATATCTGTTCCACAGATACCTCCTAATTTTACCTTCACTTTTACCCAATCATCATTAATTAATTCAGGTTCAGGAATATCTTCTATTTTCTTGTTTAATAATTCATAAATTTTTGGAGTAAAAGAGGAATCTTCTATTTTCTTGTTTAATAATTCAATAAATTTTTCTATTGTAAATAATAATGCTTTCATTATACACACCTAACCCAGTTAATTTCTAATCAGAGGTTTTAGAAATCTTTAATTACAGAACTCCCATAGAACCAAGTAATTTAGTTGCATCAGCTGTAGCAAATTCGATTTTAACATCGATTACTGCTGGTTTATTTGCATTTTTAGCTCTTTCAAGCGCAGGTTTAATCTCGTTTGGATCTGTAATTATCTCTCCATAACATCCAAATGCTTCAGCACACTTAGCAAAGTCGAAATCTGGGAGATCCACATCTAAATAGTGTTTTTTACTATATAGTTTTTGTCCAGATTTAAGCATTCCCCATGCAGAATTATTTCCAATTACAAATATCACATTTTTTAGACCCAATCTCACCGCAGTTTCTAAATCTTGGATGTTCATCATAAAGCTACCATCACCAGAGATTGTAACAACCTGTTTATCTGGTTTTGCTAATTTTGCTCCAATTGCATAAGGTATACTTGTACCTAAATGACCCATACATGCCGACCAAAGTGTTGAAAGTGGTTTTCTTGGTTTATGAAAATTCAGCTGATCCATTGCAAATCCAGCGATATCTCCACCATCAATAATCAAGATAGCATCTTCATCCATAAATTCAAAAACTTCTTTTATCATTCTTGGGGGTTGAATAGGTATTTTATCTTTTGAAGCTTTTTTCAAATAATTTTCAATATAAATCTTATATTGTTCAGCAAGTGTATCTAACCACTCTCTTTGGTTAATTTTTCCAGATTTTTTAGTTTCCTCTAAGATTTGTTTTAAGAATGACTTACAATCTCCAACAATTCCTAACGTTAGAGGTTTATTTCGACCTATTATTGATGGATCTATATCAACCTGTATTAATTTTTGCGAATTTTTAAAGAATGGTTCTTCTCCATGTCCCATGACATATGAAAATTTACATCCAAGAGCCAAAACTAAATCAGCTTTATAAGTTACTTCCTTTCCGAAACCATTGATTGTAGTATCCAACAAACACTTTGACTTGTTTGAAATTGTACCGGCTCCCATAAACGTAGTAATAACTGGAATTTGTAAATATTCTGCAAATTCCTCTAACTCTTTCCATGCTTCAGAACGTGAAATCCCACCACCAGATAGTATTAAGGGTTTTTCTGCTTCTAATAATAGATCTAAACATTTTTTAATTAATTCGCTATCTATTGAAGGTTTTCCAATTGCTCTATAGCCCTCTGCTGAAATTATTGGGAGTTTGTTTTCTTCAATTTCCTCAATGAAAGCATCTTCATAAATTTCTAATAATGTTGGTCTTGGGCGCCCAGTTATAGCTTCTCTGAAAACTTTATGGACGGCATCGGGTATTTCATTGACTTTTCGAATGCTTTTTTGATATTTTGTAATTGGTTTAAATAAGGAGACCTGATCAAGGTTTCCTTGTAAAGTAAACACATCATCGTATTTACTAATTACTTGAGGGACAATAGTAATAACAGGTATATTATCGCTCCATGCTGCTCCAACCCCTGGGACGAGGTTAGTTGCTCCGGGACCAACAGTTCCAAAACAAACAGTTGGTTTATTTGTTACTCTTGCCCATGCATCGGCCGCATGAGCAGCAGCTTGTTCATGTCTAAACATTACAGTTTCAATCCCTTTTTCTCTGCCCCACAGATAAATAGCATCATACATAGCTAAGAATTGTCCTCCTATAATCCCAAACATATATTTAACTTCTTCTTCAAGCAAACATTTGATTAATACATCGCCACCATTAACCATTTTCTTTTTTTCTTCCACATTTTTCACCAAAATATAAAACATATTAATATTTGATCTAAGCATTAGTTTTTTTTATATAAATAATTATCTAATTCCTATTCTATTATGATTTGAATAACTTAGGATTTTATAATATCTTATAACATAATCTGGTTATAATAGATTAAATCTTAAATGTTTCAAGAGAATTGATGTAATCTTGTATTTCATCGGAAATTCCCTGAATTTTATTATGTTTTAAATTGAGTTTTTCGAGTGACTTTAGAAACATAAGTGTTTGGGGTATTTCTTTAAACTTATTATAACTTAAGTCTAATTCTTTTAGAAATGTCAAATTTTTTATGGAATAAGGCAAATTCATCAACCCATTTCTCCTGAGTATTAACTTTTTCAAATAAATCAAAGAACCTATTGATTTAGGAATCGTTGAAAGCCCGATACCTGTATAACTATATTTTCTTAATGAACACAAGTATACATCGAGATCTTGTAGTGTGGAAAGAGAATGAACAATGTCTATGTT
Organism: Candidatus Thorarchaeota archaeon; assembly: GCA_048883045.1. GTDB lineage: Archaea > Asgardarchaeota > Lokiarchaeia > Sigyniarchaeales > SOKP01 > Loki-b32. The sequence continues at coordinate 14,405 of JBHLRA010000043.1, forward strand.
GTTTTTTATAAATTTCCAATTAAAATAGTTAAAGTTTAAAGATTCAACATGTCTATCTTTGATAACTAACCAAGGTTCGCCATTTTTAATATCACTTAACGATTCAAAATACTTATAACTAAACGGATCAATCTCATAATTTCTTTTACCCTTAGCAAATAATAGCTCTAATTCGAAGAAAAATTTCGATTCTTGAGGAACTACACCAATTTTAGAAGAGAAATTTTCGCTCCAAAAGGCTAAATCCTTCTTAATCGATTCTAATTGAGGAGAATCAAAATTGTCTATTGAATCAAATACTAATTGTAAAACTAAAGGTGACCGTTCGTGTTGAATTACCCATCTAAAAGCGGGAACACAATTTACGAGAAAATTTTGAATTAAATAATTAGCTACTGAAGCCCTCACAATTGCGCTTTCATCTGAAATTAAGTGATTTTCCAAAGTTTTAAAGATCTTTTCATTTTGAAAATTTATTTTTTCCAATGTTTTGATACTTCTTACTCTAATTTCTGTATTTTCACTACCTTCTATTAATGAAATTAACAATTCAGCTGCATTCTCTTTTCCTAAAGCCCCAGTTAAATATTCCTTGTATAATTTTTCTGGTCTTAAAGACTCTTTCATTTATTTTAGTAAGATTAATATTCCTAACAACTGAATATTTATCAAATCTTATTAAGATTAATATTTTTGAAAAACTGAATATTTATTTA
>JBHLRA010000043.1:15220-17963 GCA_048883045.1 Candidatus Thorarchaeota archaeon
TATACACCTTCTGTTAGAGGGGGTCCTATTTTTTGTGATGTTATTCTAGATTCTGCTCCAATTTCATATCCCTTCTGCGATAGGGATGCTGATATTTTTATTGCTATAGATCAAAACGGATTCGAGCGTGCTTCTGAATGTATATGTGAAAAAACTATCTCCTTTATTGACGAGCATACAATTGCTAATGCCGAAGAAATTATCCAGGAAGGTAAAATCCAGCGTGTTCCAATTACTAGACGAGCTGATGAAAATAAAATGCCTAAGAGCGCAAATATTCTTTGTTTAGGATTTCTTTCTCAATATCTTAAAGAGAGTGGAAAAATTGAATTAAAAGAAGATCATTACACCAAAGTTTTAAATAATATGCCAGAACGGTTTAGAGCAATAAATATTCAATGTTATCAACTTGGTCAAGCTCTCTATCGGGAACTTACAAATAAATACCAATAAATTGTAGTTCTCTAATATAACTTTGTAAAATTTGACTTTTAAACTCTAATTAATGTAGTTTTATATGAAGAAATCATTATTTAATGAATTTCTTATACAGTGAAAAAGCAAGTTTAAAAGAGACTCTATTATTTTAAAGCATAAGAGAAAAAAAATAGTCAGTGTATATATATTAAAAGATGATTAAAAAATGTTAAAGTCTAAACGGACACCCATTTTACCACCTCCTACCCCCCAGAAAAAATATGACATATTTATAGATTCTGAACAATGCGATGGCTGTGAAATATGTTTGTCATTCTGTCCAAAAGAGATAATAGCAATAAGTGAAGATAATTTCAATAGTCGTATGCTCCATTATGCAATCGTGGTTAAACCTGAAGAATGTGCAGGTTGCAGACAATGTGAACGATTATGTCCTACAGTTTCATTATATATTTTGGAAACAGATATAAAGGAGGTTAACAATAGTGAGTAAGGCAAAGTTCCAAGAAAAAAGAATACTAACTACTGGTAACTATGCATGTGCCGAAGGTGCGATTACTGCAGGATGTTTATATTTTGCAGGTTATCCTATCACTCCTTCTTCAGAAATTGCTGCTTACATGTCAAGACGTCTTCCTGAAGTTAATGGAACTTTTGTTCAAATGGAAGATGAACTAGCGTCAATCACAAGCTGCTTTGGGGCTTCATATGCTGGGAAGAAAGCTATGACTGCAACTTCAGGACCAGGTCTTTCACTTATGGCCGAAAGTATAGGTTTGGGTGTTATGTTAGAAGCTCCAACGGTTATCGTCACAATAATGAGAGGAGGTCCTAGTACAGGACAACCAACGAATGCGTCTCAATCTGATGTATATCAGACGAGATATGCTTCCCATGGAGATTATGAAATAATTGTATTAGCACCTTCTACAGTTCAAGAAATGTACGATTTAACTATTCATGCTTTTAATTTATCTGAGAAATATCGTATACCTGTAATTGTCGCTTCAGATGGAATTTTAGGACAAATGATGGAAGTTGTTAATATACATTCAAATATTGAATTGATAGAACGTAAAAAACCTCAAGTTCCACCCGATAAGTATAAACCTTTTGAAGCTTTTGATAATGATCTTGTGCCTGGAATGGCAATAGCAGGAACAGATTATTCTTTTTATGTTACAGGTTTAACTCATGATATAGAGGGTAATCCAGAAATGACACCAGAAGCGGCAGAAGTTCTTATTAAAAGACTTTGTGAAAAAATTAGTAATGCAAGACCTGAAATTAATGATTGGGAGGAAAAATATTTAGATGATGCCGATATCATTATTTTAGCTTATGGAATTAATGCAAGAGGTGTACCAGAAGTCGTTGAGCAAGCACGCCAAAAAGGATATAAGATGGGACTTGTAAGATTAAAAACTTTATGGCCCTTTCCCGATGAATTAATGGAAAGAATAGGGAAAATGGGAGCTTCAAAAGTTATCGTCTGTGAAATGAATAATGGAATGATAATTAGAGAAGTTCAGAGATTTCGACATTTGTTTAAAGTTTCTGGTATTACCATTCCTACAACCATACCATTTAGTCCTAAATTTATTTATGAAAAATTGATGAAGGAGGTTTAATATATGAATCCATCAGATCAAATATCAATCCCCCCTGAAGCACTTGGTCATCCCTTAATTGATATGTTAAATTTACAACGATTTATTTTTTGTCCAGGGTGTTTAATTGGAACTGTTATTACATCAATTACAAGTTGTTTAAAAGAAAGAGGACTTACCTCTAAGGATTATGCCATTGTATCTGGTATAGGATGTACTGGTCGATCTAGTGGCTGTTTTAAAGCACCTGCTTTCCATACTACTCATGGGAGAGCTATACCTTTTGCGACGGGTATAAAATTAGCAAATCCTAAATTAAAAGTTATAGTCTTATCGGGAGATGGAGACCTTTTTGCTATTGGTGGTAATCATTTTATTCACGCTGCTAGAAGAAATGTAGAATTAACTGTTCTTTGTATAAATAACAATATTTATGGCATGACTGGAGGACAAGTAGCCCCTACAAGTCAGATTGGTGACATTACTGCAACAACACCATATGGAAATGTAGAACCCCCCTTCAACTTGGTAAGTCTTGCTGCTGCTGCGGGAGCAACATATGTCGCTAGATGGCCGGGATATGACACTCTAAGATTACAAAAAAGTATTTTTAAATGCCTAGACAATCAAGGATTCAGTTTTATAGAAGTTCTTGCTCCTTGTTTCGTTCAATATGGGACTAAAAATAAATTAGG
>JBHLRA010000044.1:0-17783 GCA_048883045.1 Candidatus Thorarchaeota archaeon
TCAACACTAACTTCTCGAGCAAAACCTCTATCAATAATATAGCGTGCTAAATCATTAAATTTCATACAGACTTCTAAGGGATGATCGCAACCTTTTCCTATTACTTTCATTGATTGGCGACAGATACAGTGAGCTACTGCTATAACTCTCGCTTTTTTTATAATTTCTTTCATTACTTGATAAGGCAAGATTGCTTGAGTATCTGGTTCAATAGTTTCCTCTATGGGAATAAACCTGAAAGGAATGGGTTCAGTACTATATGCTTCTTTTGTTACTTCTGTATTAAAATATTTAAGTACTTCTTTTGCCATTTCTCTTGAATGAGGAGTGTTTTCTCCTTTCCAAAAAAATACTTGAGGAAAACCAAACGCTGATTGTTGGAGAGCATACATTAGTTCTCCAGTATATTTATCTTTATAAGAAAATAATAGACCTCTACTTGCGAGATTTTCAAGAATACCTTTCAGATGTTGTAAAGGGATCTCAATAGACTTAGATATCTCATTAATGGAAATTCCTTGAAATGGGATTTTTTTTGATGGAATTGAGAGGACAACGTTGGCTTCCTCCTCACTAAAATTTGATTTTAAAATTGTGAGTAAATCCTCCCTTGGGGGTGTCATCATCCCCATTTGAGAAAAATGAATCATTAACTTTTCATAGATATCTAATGTTGTCATGATTAATCTCATCCTAATTGCTTATATCTAAATTCTTTACTAAATTTCTAGTTTTCTATTTCATTCTACATTTTTTTATTGAGATTGAAAAAATAAAGTAATTATAATAAACTTTTTTAATAAAATGTAGCTTATTTAATATCACAATTCGATTTTGAATTGTATTTATTAACAAAAATGTGAAAAAAAATGTCAAATCCATATGAAAGTCGCTTTTGGATGAAAAACTGGGATCCTGGAATGGAAGACATTGCCCCAGAAGAATTTGAAACCACTTATCCAGAAATGATAAGACCAACTTTTGAAAAATTTTCTGATAAAATGGCCCTTGCATATCAGGGATTAGAAATCAGCTTTGGTGAGGTTGATAAATATTCTAATCAGTTTGCTAATATGTTGATTGAAAATGGATTTCAAAAAGGTGATGTAGTTGGAATTAATCTCGCAAATATTCCTGAATATGTATATTCAGTTTTAGGTACACTTAAAGCAGGATGTGTTGTTTCAGGTGTTAGTCCGCTTCTTTCTGATGTCCAAATGCATTATCAATTGGATGATCTCGGAAAAGGAGGTAAAAACGTTGCATTAGTCACTCTTGATGCTATCTTTCAACATAGGTTGACTAAAATTGCGGATAAATTACCACAGCTTAAGGTTGTTATAGCAACAAGCGTTATTGGTTCATTTTCTAAAGAGGATCAAGCAAAAATTAAAGCAGTTAGAGAAATCCCCTCAGGTGAAGTCTCTCCTTTAGAGGGAAAGGTTGTCTATAATTTCCAAGATGACGTTTTAACAAAATTTTCAACTGATTTACCAAAAGTTGACATATCTCCTGATGATCTTGGCTGGATTCAATATACAGGTGGAACAACAGGTCCTCCGAAGGGAGCAATGTTAAGTCATAGAAATTATGTTTCAAATATGAAAGGGATTATTACCTGGCTTCAATGGGAACCGGGAAAAGGAGTATTGTTATCTGGATTTCCTATGTTTCATATTGCGGGTTTAACCGTGTGTCAAGGAGCTCTTTATAATGGTATGAGTCAAATTATAATAGCTAATCCTCGTGATGCATTACATATTTGTAATGAAATGAAAAAATACAAACCAACAATGCTTGTAAATGTACCTTCCTTATATCAAATTTTGATCAACTTTCGCAAATTTAAAAGATTAGATCATTCAAATTTAAGATTGTGCATCTCTGCAGCAGCCCCATTCCCGAAGGAGTCTCAGGAAGCTTTGGAAAGCATAGTAGGTAAAGGAAAATTACTGGAACTTTGGGGAATGACTGAACTTTCACCAGTTGCGAGTATGAATCCTTCTCTAGGCACGAAAAAATTAGGTACAGTAGGTTTACCATTTCTAAATGTCGATTTAAAGATTGCTAATCCTGAAACAAATGAAATAGTCCCATTAGGAGAACCCGGAGAGCTTTGTGTAAAAGGTCCATTAGTAATGCAAGGATATTATAATAAACCGGAAGAAACAGCTAAAGCTATAGATAAAGACGGATATATGCACACTGGCGATGTTGGGATAATGGATGAAGATGGTTATATAAGAATTGTCGATCGTACGAAAGATATGATAATTGTTGGTGGATTTAAAGTATTTTCAGCGAAAGTAGAAGATACATTAGCAAAACATCCTGCAATTGGAATGGTCGCCTTAATAGGACTCCCTAATCCCGAAAGACCTGGATCCGAAATTGTTAAAGCCTTTATCCAGATTGATCCTAGTTATGAATTCGAGGGTAATAAAGAAGCATTAAAGGAAGACATAATAAAATTTTCTAAAGACAACCTAGCACCTTACGAAGTTCCAAAATTAATTGATTTTTCAGAAGAATTGCCATTAACTGTTGTAGGAAAGATAGATAAAAAGATTTTGAGAAAACAGTAAATTAGATTGATAGAATAGAGCCAAACATTAAATAATTGCTTTTTTCTTTTTTTTATTATTATTTTTCTAGTAATGAAACATGTTTGAGGATTTAATTTTAGTAATCCCTTTTTGTGAATATTTTACTGAAGTTAAGAATAAAAAAGAAGGTATCAGAATTTCTAATTTGTGAAAAGTTTTTCTCGAATGCAAACCATTTATTTTTGATGAAATCTAAAATACTAATTTTTAGTAATTTTTTCGTATGTTTTTTAATTTTTTCCGGTATATTAAGCCCTGTTTTTGCTGATTTTACCCTTGGTGATTCCTGCCTTCCCATAGATGAGGAAGGTTTCATCGAATATGATTTTGATAAATATACGGCTCCGGGACCATTGAGACTCAAAGTGAATTTTGTAGATTTATATAAAATGTACGAACCAGTTGAAGCTTTGGGAGTTAATATAACTTTGAGTGAGCTGAATTCAACAACTAATAAATATGAAATATCAATTGTTGATTCTTTAAAATATCAAAATCGGGTATGCTTAGCCTATAATAAGACGCTTCAATATTTTATATATAATCAATGTATGAATAAACTTCTAATATACGGCTATGGAGGTTATTTTATTATTCCGAATGACCCTGTAGATGTAAATATTGTGAAAGTATTCATTGAGGGGTATACCATTTGGTTCGCAAGCGTTAATAACTACTCAGTAACTATTGATATTGCTAATGATCAAGTTATACTTACTTATAATGAACAAGGAATATTGATAAAAGAAGAAGTTAAAAGCAATGATGTCACAATATCAACTTTAACATTTATATCATATACAGTTAATCAAAAAGACGATATAGGAGATTTAGACATCATCTTATTATTATCAATAATTACTCTAATATCAATAGCTTCGGTGCTAATTAATAAAAATTCTATAAAAAAGATGGAATACTCATAGCAGATTTTTTTATTTTCTAAATTTTTAATTTTTAGTCATCTTATTTTCAACAATAGAAACTATTTCAGGGAGAATATCCCCTATTTTATCATGAATTACTACTTCTGCTAATGAATCCAAATCAGTTTCTTGAATATTTATAATTGCTAATTTTGCTCCAATTGATAGAGCTTTCTGAGGATAAAATGCAACTGGATAAACTACAAGAGAAGAACCAAGAACTAACAGCAAATCACAATTTTCAAGCATTTCATCTGCAGCTTCAAGCGTTTTTGACTCAAGAGGTTCTCCAAAAAAGATTGCATTTGGTTTTAACATTCCTCTACACTTTTCACAAGTAGGTGAATAATTTCCTCTCATTACTTGATTAACCATAAATGTGATTTCGTAAACTTGACCGCAAGTCATGCATTTTGCTTCATAGGCATTTCCATGAAATTCGACAATATTTTTAGTTCTTGCTTTATGATGTAATCTATCAATATTCTGAGTAAGAACTCCTTCTAATTTTCCAAGTTTTTGAAGCTTGGTTAATGCTTTATGCCCTTTGTTTGGCCTTGCTTTAAAAATATTTTTTCCTGTTTCAAGCATAAATTCTAAATTTTTTGCTGTATTAGCTACATAAGAGTGAATAGATGCGAATTCATATGGATCTACCTTTTCCCATAAACCAGTACCTGGTGACCGGAAATCTGCAATTCCGCTTTCAGTAGACATCCCTGCTCCCGTTAATGCTACTATATTGTTTGAATTAAGAATTAATTCCGCTAATTTTTTAATTTTTTCTTCTAATGACATCATCTAATTAATATTTCAAAGTCTATATGTTAAAAACATATGATAGTTAAATCACTTTATAAAATATTTTATTTCCTTATGATTTTATTGTATTAATGCTTGTTGAAGAATTCAAACAAATTAAATATGATAAAGAAAAAAATGGAATTTTAACAGTTACTTTGAACTGGCCAGAAAAAAAAAATGCGCTCTCTCCGTTAGGTCTTTTGGAGCTATGGTATGCTGTAGATCATGCGGAAAAGGAAAAGCAAGTAAAAGTTATGATATTAACAGGATGTGAAGAAGCAAAAGCTTTCTCTTCAGGAGGATACTTTTCAGTAGAAATGTTGAAAGAAGTTCCTGATAAGTATAGAGAAGAAATAAATTTAAGAGATATGGCTTCAAAAAGGTTATGTCTTAAGTTTTGGGATTTTTCCAAACCTGTAATATCTGTAATTAATGGATTTGCTGTGGGAGGTGGGTTTACACTTCCTCTAATATGTTCAGATTTAGTTTATATGGCTGAAGACGCATGGTGGGCATTATTTTTCGTGAAAAGAGCAGTAATACCTGATTTTGCTACTTCAGTTCTTTTACCATTCATGATAGGTATGCATAAAGCCAAAGAACTGTTTTATTTTGGTAATAGGATGACTGCTAAAGATGCAGAAAGATTAGGTCTCGTTAATGCTGTATTACCTAATGATAAATTGATGCCTTATGCAAGGGAACAAGCTCTGAGACTTATTCCACCTAAAAGTCCTTATCTTTCAATTAAATTAATGAAAAGAACTATCCATTCATATTTTAGAGGCATTCTGGAATCACAGTTAGATTTAGAAAATAAAATGTGGATCAAGGCAATTCAAAGTAAAGATTTTAGCGAGTCTTTAAAAGCTTTGAAGGAAAAAAGGGATCCAACGTTTATTGGAAGGTAAGAATAGATGAACTATGATTATTTGATCTATATCTTCAATTTGGATATTTCCTTAAAAAGTCATTAAAGAAAAAGATTAATAACGATTATTTTTATTTATTGAATATAATATATTATTATTAAAAACACTCAAATATACAACTTTCATTATTTAAAAAAATAGTGAAAAATTAAATTAATGGACTTTGACTAGAATTGAGTTAATTTAAAAACTAGAATGGTGAATTGAGGGATTTCAACAAGGTCATTTATATATAAGGTTGTAGTTGTAGGGGACGGTGGTGTAGGAAAAACATCTATGGTTCTCCGCTACTGTGAGAATACCTTTAAGGAAAACTATATTATGACTATTGGTTCTAATTTCTCCACCAAGCAGGTAGATTTAGAAGAATACCCGAATTTTCTAATAAAACTCCAATTATGGGATTTAGCAGGACAGAAACATTTCAGTTTTGTTCGTCCACCATTTTACAGGGGAGCAACAGCCATTGTGTATGTCTTTGACCTCACGCGAAGGAGTTCCTTTCAGAATTTACTAAATTGGAAAACTGAGGTAGAGAAAGTAATTGGTGATGGAAAACCAAGTATTTTAGTGGGAAATAAAATAGATTTAGCAGAACAGGGATACAGGGAAGTAGGAGAAGGCGATGGAGAAGCATTAAGAGAAGAAATAAACAGTATAAAATATTATGAAACCTCCGCAAAATTTGATGTTGCTGTTAAACCTGTCTTTAAAGACATAACTCTAGCAATTCTAGAAAAGACTCAAAAGATCTGACTTTTTATTATACATAAACCATAAATTAAAATTTGGTTAAAAATTTTAAAAGTATAAATCAAATAATTTAAGGTAATTTAAATGTTTGGAGCGGGACAAAGAGCTTACGATCGTGCACTTACTGTCTTTAGCCCAGAAGGACGCTTATTCCAAGTAGAATATGCTTTAGAGGCTGTAAGACGGGGAACACTTGCTATAGCAGTTAAATCTAAAGAAGATGTGTGTCTTGCAGCTCAGATTAAAGTAGCATCTACTTTAATGGATGCAGATTCAATTGACAAGATTTTTCAAGTAGATGAACATATAGGAGTAGCAATTTCAGGATTACATGCTGATGCACGAGCACTGATTAATTATGCAAGAGTTCAGGCACAGTCATTTAGATTGACATATGACGAGCCTGTTCGTCTGGGTATGTTAACAAAAGCAATAGCAGATTTAAAACAGCAATATACTCAGTTTGGAGGAGTAAGACCATGGGGATGCGCCCTTTTCTTCATTGGAATTGATGCTAGTGGAACACAGATTTATACTACATCTCCAAGTGGTATTTATCGTTCATTTAAAGCATATGCTATCGGAACAGGAGAGGCTTCTGCTAGAGAATATCTAACGGAAAACTATAAAGATAATATGTCTTTCGAAGAATTGATTAATGTGGCGTTAAATTCGCTTAAAGAATCGATAGATGAGGATGCAACAAAAGAAAATATACGACTAGCATATATTAAAGGTGAAACTAAGAAGTTTCATATGTGTAATAAACAGGAAGTAGAAGAATTCCTATCAAAATTAACTTAATTATTTTTTGAAGATCTTCATAAAAGATTTTATTTTCTCAATCTATATTATAGATATTAACATTATCTCTAGAGTTTTACTTAAAAACAAAAAGATAGAAGATTTTTATGGCTAAGAAGAAGATTAGAGAAGAGTTTAATAGACTTTTTAAGAAAGGGGATGAAAAAGCTATAAAAAAAATGCTAGATAAGAATCCTTGGCTTCTTGATGAAGTTTCGAATACTTTGGATGCTGGTATGTTAGAACAGAATCAGATAATAGCAGCATTAGGCGTAATGGAGGATGAACTTGGAGGATCTGTACCGATTGATGAGATTGTATTTAGTTTAAAAGTTGATTTTAATATTCGGAAAAGTGAAGATGAGGTACATAGAATTTTAACCAGCACTGAAGATCTTAATCTGGTAAAAAGAGACGCTAGTGGGTGGAGTTTAACTAGTGAAGGAGGGAGAATCTGTGATGACTATCTTAATAAAAATTTAGGAAAATTTGAATTATGATTAATTAAATATTTATTTTCGCTTAATGATTTTTAAATTAAACTAGTTTATTATATAGAGATTTTTATTTATTAAGTTCATTCTAAATTCTTCTAAATAATAGTTGAGATATATGGAAGAGAAAAGAAAGGAAGAATTCGAAGACGAATTCGATGAGAACGGAAATGATCCTACAAAGGAGGCATTTTTTTCTGATCTAATGGATATGGAAGAAGAAATCGCTTCTGAAGCTTATGAATTGGTTGAGCATGCTATTAATCTAATTCAGTCTCAATATTATGATGATGGGATTGAAATTTTACGTCAAGCTGTTGGTTTGTATACACAGATCAATAGAGAAGAGGAAATTAAAGCAATTAATGATAAAATATCAGAAATTTACATTCTCAAAGAACAATCTTTCCGAGAAGTCGAAGCTGAACCCATAAGAGAAGGAAAGGTTATTGAAGAAGCTAAATTGATTGATGATCACAAAAAAATTGGTGCGTTGGAAGCAAGTAAAGAAGTTGAGGCTTTTGAAGATACTGATACTGAAGCTAAAATGATAAGTAAAGCAGATAAGTTAATAGTTGAAGCGCATCAATTAACTAGTTCTGGTCAGTTTGAGGAAGCTCTCAATAAGTATGATGAAGCTGAAAAAATTCTTGAGAAATTAAATAAACCAGATGAAGTTGAAAGATTATTTGTATTGATTGAAGAATGTTATAATAAAAAAGCGGAATATTTACGCGGAGTTAAGAAAGAAGAAATAGAAACAGACACAGAATTAGAGGCATTAACAAGCGCTGAACAGAAAAAGGAACAAAAATTGGCGCAATTTATCGAAGTTAAAAAGAGAGAAGAGGAAATTTCAACCCAAGCATATGAAATATTAGATCAAGCAGTAGAAAAAGCTAAAGTGTACGAGTACGATCAAGCTATAGAATTATATAAAAAGGGAATTAGTTTATTTGAGGAACTGAAATGGCCATATGAAGTTAAAAGAATTCAAGACACTATTGAACAATTAGAAAAAGAAAAGATCGAACATTTTAAAGCTATTGAGAAAGAAAGGGTGATAAGTCAGCAAAAAATTGAAACTGAATTAGAAAAAGAGGAAATCATTGATCACCATGCAAAGGAGATAAGTGAACAGGAAAAACTTGAACAATTGGAAAGGTTGAAGGAAATAGAATTTCAAAAAATAGAACAAGAATTTTTCAAGGCACAAATTGATAATATGGCAACTGAAGCTGCTAAAATGGAACGTGAATATGAACTAAACCTGCAGAAAGCGATAAAAGAGGGAAAAATGGTTGAGGAATGTGTATATCCAAAAGTAATTGAAATCTATAAAAAAATCAAAGATTTATTAATTGATAAAGGTTGGAACAAGGAAGCAGCAATATATGATGATACAATTGATGTTTATATACAAAAATTTGAAAAAGATAAAAAAATAAGGCAAATTGAGGAAGATAAAGTTAAAAAACAGAAAGAAACAGAAGAACTCTTAAAAAGCAAGGAAGAAGAAGAAGTTCGTATTAGTCAAGAGCAGCAAAGAATTCTAGAAGACCAACGTCAAAAAGCAATAGAAATTGAGAATATAAGAGATCAAATTGAGGAAATGACTAAAAGAGCAGATCGAATAGCAAGGGAATATGAAGTAGCATTAAGAAAAGGCAAATTCGAATTGAAATGTCCATATAATGAAATTATCGCTATTCTTGAAAAGGCTCAACAAATGTCATTAGAAAGAGGTTGGGAAACAGATGTTAAAATCTTTACAAGCCAGATTAATAGATATCGACAAAAATTAGAAAAAGATAATCGATTAAGACAAGTAGAAGCTGAAAAAGCAAGAAAACAAGAAGAGATTGAAGAAACATTAAAAATGAAAAAAGTAGAACCTGATTTAGGATTAGATATGGAAAAGTTGAAGATTCTTGAAGAGCAAAAAAGATTAGAAGAAGAAAAAGAAGATTTTGATTCTAATATCGAGATAATGGTAAATCGAGCTGAAAAAATCGCTCGAGAATATAATTCTGAAATGAAGAAAGCCATAAAAAAAGGTAAATTAGCAGAAAACCCTCCTTTCTTGAAAATTATAGGAATTTATGAAAGAGTTAAAAGAATGTTACTTGAAAAAGGGCGTGAAGAAGAAGCTAAAGCATATAGCACCCAGATCAATTTTTACACTCAAAAATTAGAGCAGGATAATAAATTACGAGAAGTAGAGGCTAAAAAGGTTCAGAGAGAAAAGGCACTTGAAGAAATGCATAAGATTGGTAAACAAATTGGTTTAGATGAGGATAGATTAAGTGCAATAGAAAAGAAGAAAGAGCTAGAAGCTTTTGAAAATTTTATTGATGAAAGTATAAATAGAGCTGAAAAATTGGTTCGCGATTATGAAATGGCTTTGAGAAAAGCTTTGAAAGAAGGAGAAATAATAATAAGTACTCCTTATCCCGATGCTATTGAAATCTATAAAGAACTTCGAGAAAAAGTTTATGCAAGAGGATGGAAAGATCAAACTGAAGTTTACACTAATCAGATTAAAATCTATCAGGAAAAATTAGCAAAACATGAAAAATTAATCGAAATTGAGGCACAAAAAGCCCAGAGAGAAAAAGATATTGAAGAAATGCATAAATTAGGAAAGGATATTCAGGTGAGTCAAAAGAAAGTGATTATTCTTGACAAGAAAAAAGAAGAAAAAGATTTTCAAAAATTAATAACAAAGGAGGTTAATAAAGCAGAGAAACTTGAAAGAGAATTCGATTCAGTCATGAAAAAAGCAATTAAAAATGGGAAAATATTAGAACAAACCCCTTATCCTGAGATTATGGAAATTTATAAGAAAATCCGGGAAAAAGTTTATGCGAGGGGATGGAAAGACCAGGTAGCTATTTATGCTAATCAGATTAAAATTTATAAAGAGAAATTAGAGAAACATGAAAAATTATTAGAAATTGAAGCTCAAAAAGCTGAAAGGGAAAAAGAATTAGAAGATTTAAAAAAAGTTGGCAGAAAGGAAAAAAAACCATTTAAACCAGAGAAAATTGAGGAACTTGAAGCTGAAAAAGAAGAAGATATATTAGTAGACAAAGCAATGAGCCTAATTGATGAGGCAGAAAAGGATGTAAAGAGTTATGAATTAAGCATAAAAAAAGATATTTTAACTTATGCTCCTCCTTATGAAAAAGCAATATCAAATTATGAAGAAGCTCGGGAATTATTCCAAAAAGTTGGTTGGAATGATGAAGCTAATCGTTTGATTAATACAATAAACTTTTATAAAGATAAAAAAGAAAAGGATGAGAAATTAAGAGAAATAGAACAACAAAAATTAGAAAAACCTGAGTTTGAACTTATAGCAGCTCATTATGATGTTGATAAAGATCTTCAAGAAAGACAAAAGAGATTGTTAGAAATCCAGCAGAAAAAGAAAGAAAGTGATGAAATAGCTGCAGCAATTTTTGATATAATTCAAGATGCGGAAAGAATGGCCCAGGAATATGAATTAAATATAAAAAATGGCATTTTTGATTTCGAAGCGCCTTATGAAAAGATTATTGAAATTTATCGTAAAGCTAGGAAAGAATTCGAAAAAATAGATTGGAAAGAAGAATCAGTTAAACTAATCGAAACAATAAATTTTTATAAGGAAAAACTAGCAAATGATAACAAAATGCGTGCATTAGAAGCTGAAAAAGTCAAGAAACGAGAAGAAGAGTTAATGGTTCAACAAAAATTACTGGAACAAGCAAGAATTGAACAAGAAAAATTATTAAAACAACGAAAAGAGACTTTACATCTGAAAAAAGAACGAGTTGCTCAATTTGAAACAAAAAAAGATAAGGCATTTCGCCTAATGGATCAAGCTAAACGTGAATTGAGACAAAATCAATTTGATAAAGCAGTTGAAATTTATAAAGAAAGTGAAGAAATTTTTTCAGAAATAGAATGGCAAGAAGGAATTAGGATGGTTCGTGATTCAATTACAATGATTATGGATAAGAAAAAGGCGTATGAACTTGAACAAGAAGCAATCGAAAAGAGAAAACGTGAAAAACTTCATATTGAGGAGAAATTGGAAGAAAAGTTAGCTGAGGCTGAAATTATAAAAAAGCAACAACGAGAAGAGAAAAGAAAGGAATTTCTAAAAATTCAGAGAGCTAAGGAGCAGGAAAAACAAATATCTGAAGAGGCTTACGGACTTTTAGAAAAAGGCACCGGATTAATGGATGTAGGTAAATTCGCTGAAGCATACGAGAATTACATTGCTGCTCGAGAATTATTTCAACAAATATCTTGGCAGAGAGAAGTTTCACGTATAAACAATGATATTTTATTCAAACTCAAAAGGGAACAAAAGCAAGCTGAAATTCTTGAAGATATCAAATTAAAGAAAATTAAAGAAGAAAAAGAAATGGCATTATTAAAGGAACAGGCCAAAAAAGAACGCAAAGAACTTGAAAAAAGAAAGAAAGAAGAAAAGCGGAAACTTGCTAAAGAAGAACTTGATAGAAAAATATCTATAAAATTAAATAAAGCAGAAAGATTAATCGATGAATTTAGATATAACGAGGGAGTTTTAATTCTGAGAGAAGAGATCCAAAGATTAACAAAATTGGGCAGGCAAAATGAAATTGAAATGCTAAACGAGCAAATTAATAAAATTAAAACTGAAACCCAAATTCCATTGATAACATATGATACACCCTTTGAAATTTTTGAAAATAAGAATTTTGAATCTGCTTATAAAGCGTTGGATAGAGCTCTTGTATCAGTTGCTAATAACCATTTGAAAAAAACAATTTCTGAATTAAATGAAGCAAAGTTTAAACTTGAAGAATTTAAAATTGGACAAAATTTTATTAAGCTAATTAATGAAAAAATAGTTGAATTAAAAGCTAAGATAAGGAATGTCCCAATTAAAGAAATACGTTCAGTTGAAAAAGAAATTGTCGTGGAAGAAATGGAAGCATTTAGAAAACGTGTTGCTGCACGAAGAGAAGAAAGAAGGAGAAAAGTTTTAGATTTATTGGGAAAGAGCGAAGAATAGAATATTCATTATTTTAAGAAGATAACTTAAAAAAGAATAAAAAAATTTAGTTAGATTAATAAGTTTTCTTGAATCTCATTTTCTACTTCTGATTCTATTAAACTCGGTTCAATATTTCTATTTACCGATTCTTCTATTAGATACTCAGTTTTAATTAAATCTCTAATGGCGACTCGTATGGCTTCTGATCTATTAGGAAATTTTCCATCAATAACAAGTATCTCTAAGACCTTTAAATAAGATTCTGGCAAATTTACTGAAATTAACTTAATCTTAGACACCAATTTTTATTCAAGTTGATAAATATACATATCACCTTAATAATATTTAAAGGTTTAGTGGAAAATGACCCCAAGAAGTCCGACAGAATATTTAAATGAAACTTTTTAATAGTTTTAAATAAGTTTCTTTTTGATTTTCTGTAAAAAGTTATATTCCAAAACCTATTTTGAATTCAGATTTTTAGACCAATCCAAAAATTTTTATATGGTGTAACGTGTTAGGTGTAACAACAAATGCGAATGCATTTTTAAAAAGAAGATAACAAAAAGCGAATACAAAATTAGGAGGAAAAAATATGTCTAGTATTGAAAACCAATTAAAAGATCATTTAAAAAGCGGAAATGATTGGGAAAAAATGGAAACTCCTGTTCCAGGTGTTTTTGTAGTAAAGGTGCCTGCAACGAAAACCAAACCAGCATTACTTTTCTTAGAGATTAATCCTTTAAAAGACGATGGAAAACCATTAAAAAAGAGAGGATTATTTGTAGGAAATAAAGAAATGCTTTTGAAATTTAGTGAAGCATTGAATGATGATAAAACATTTCAATTAATTGGAGAATTAGAAAAAATTAATCCAGAAATAAAACAAAGAGCTAAAAAATTAAAGATGTAGATATATTATAGTTTAGGTCTATTTCTTGAATTTAGAAATTTTTGTAAGTAGTTTTTAGTTTTAAGAAAATATTTTATTTATAGATTTATTATTACTTTAATATTCTACACATAAATAATAAAGATTTTAATTAATTTAATTATTCAAAATAAGAATAAAAAGTTCAAATCCAATTAATTATTAAAAATTAGAGTTGAATTAGAGAAATGTCTGAAGAAGATGGAGTTCACTGCATAGTGTGTGGAAAAGACTCCTTCAATCTGGCACATGATGAATGGATGCGAAGGGCTTTTCCTTTTGTTGAACAAGGGCAACTAAAAATGTGTTCTGGATGTGGAGCTAAATATCTAGTTTGTGCAAATTGTGGAGGCTTATATTGTCGAATTCATCCCGCTCTCGAAAGTTGGGAACTTCCAGATAAATGTCCTAAATGTGGTTGGGTAAATAAAGATGTGACAGCATGGGATGGAACATCTGCTCGCCATTTTTAACATTTTTGATAGTAAATATTTATTTTATTTTAATTTTTTTAAAAAAAGATCGTTTTAATGAAAAGAAGTATTAAGGATCATCTCAGTTGTTAATTTATTAAATTTTAGTCAAGAAAATTTAAATTATAAAATAGTAATAATTACTTTAATACAAAATATATGACATTTACGAATGGATTATGAGCTCAAATATTAAAGTAGAAGTAGCTTCGCCTGATCACATTGAGGACTTAAAAGATTTAACAAAAGAATTAGTAGAAGGATTAGGACAAAAATTTGATCCCAAACGATTTGATTGGGGAATTCGTCGTCGCCTTTATGATCCACTACAACGTCATGGCATATTAATAGCTATTGATGAAGATTCAGAAGAGATTGCAGGAATGATTATCGCTGAATTACGAATCGACCCATTTGGCGCATCAGAAGGTTATATAAAGCAATTTTTTCTGAAAGAACCGTATCGAAAAAAAGGAGCGGGGAGTCTATTATTAGAAAAAGCTTTAGAACATTTAAAAAAGATTAAGGTTGAAAAAGTTAGAGTTAACATTAAGGAAAAGGCAGTAGAAGCTTCAAAGCTATATGAGAAAATGAACTTTAAGAAAGTATATGAAGTCTTAGAATTAGACTTGATGGATAAGAGCTAAAAAAATCACTATTAAATTAAGAACATGAGCTTAGAGACTCCTTGGGTAGAAAAATACCGACCAAACACATTTGAAGAAATTGTAAGTCAGAATATTGCTATAAAAAATTTAAGAGAATTTGTAAAAACTACTGATATTCCTCATCTAATTTTTACTGGTCCAGCAGGGACTGGAAAAACAAGTACTGCTTTAATAATAGCAAGGTATTTTCTTAAAGAAGAGGAATTTGAAACGAATCTTTTAGAATTAAATGCTTCAGATACAGTTAGAATTGATTTTGTTAGAAACATACTTAAGAATTTTGTCAATCAAAATTTAATTAGAAATGGGGCTATAAAGTTTGTAATTCTAGACGAAGCGGATAACATACCAGGACAAGTTCAACAAGCACTTAGAAGAATTATAGAAAAAACATCTAATAATGTTAAGTTCATTTTTTTATGCAATTATATTAATAAAATAATAGATCCAATTGTTTCTCGATGTGCAGTATTTAGATTCGTAAGCTTACCTAAAGAAAGCATAATAGATAGACTAAAGTATATTATTAAACAAGAAAAATTAAAAATCCCTCCTAATAAAGGAGAACAATTTTACAATCAATTATATTTTATTTCAGGAGGAGATTTAAGAAAAGCAATTAATACTCTCCAGATGGCTGTGGCTCTTGAACTCTTGGAAAATTTAGATTTAAACGAAATTTTAAGAATTTCAGGATTTTTAGATGAAGATACTTTAAATAGTTTAATTTTAGCATTAAAAAGCAAAAATTTTAAGAGTTCAAAAGATATTATAGATTCTGTTGAAATTCTTGATAGTAGTAATTTCATTAGGCAAATATCAGAAGTTTTACCTGCATTTTCTTTAGATCCTAGAAATTTAAGCAATTTAAAGACATATATTGGGGAAGTTGATTATCGATTAAGTCAAGGTGCAGATGAGAAAATGCAAATTACAGCGCTTTTAGCGGCAATTATAGAAAATTTACAAGGATAAGAACTATTTAAAATAAAATGAATCTTAAGGTTAGGTAATTTGACTGAAGAAATTCCAGTTTGGCGTATAAAATACCATCCTAAGAATTTGGATAAGATTAGTGGAAGAGAATCGGTTAAAGAAACTTTAAAGCTTATTATTCAACAAAATAATTTTCCTCATTTATTATTTGTAGGAGCTAAAGGTATTGGCAAAACTACAATTGCTCAACTATTTTCAAAAGAATTTCTAGGTAAAGAATATAGGACTAATTTTAAATTAGTTTATGCGAATGTTCCATTAACTGATGAAGAAAGAAAACAGGCGAGATCTGATGCATATGTTTCTACAAATAAAATTGGTAGTAGTGCTGGAAGGAGAATTACAACTCCAGCGTTTATTCAAACAAGGATAAAGCCATTTGTTGAATTAAAAGTGTTAGGGAATTCTCCTTTCAAGATTCTGGTTGTAAAAAATTTCGAGGCGCTAGGATCAAATCAACAGGGTTTTAGAAGATTAATGGAAATATATGGTACAAATTGTAGGATGATTTTAATTACAACTAAAATATCGAGTATCATTAATCCTATAGTAAGCAGATGTCAAATAATTTTAATATCTCGGGTAAAATTCAAGGAATTTAAAGAACTGATTCAATTTATTACTAAACAAGAATCTTTAGAGATCAATGATGAAACTATTGAGACTTTATACCGTATTTCCGATGGTAAAATTTCTCGAGCAATTGATCTTTTACAATTAAGTAGTATTACTGGAAATACTATTAGTATTGAAACTTTGTATGAAAACACTCAGAAATTTCATAATGATCTTATAAAAAGTCTTTTATTAGTTGCTTTTAAAGGAGATTTCCCAAAAGCACGGGAATTAGCACGAAAAATCATTTCGAATTACAAATTCAGTGCTGATGATTTATACAAACTTTTGCTTATTGAAATCAATAAATTACCACTAAGTAAATTTACAAGGATTAATTTAATTAATCTAATCGCAGATTCTGATATTAAAACCCTTGATGGTAGAGATATTGATATCCAGATATCTGCTCTTTTATCAAAAATCTGTTTATTTTCAGAAAATATGTAGGTGAATGAAGTAAATGCCAAAGGAAGATTCAGATATTCCATGGGTGGAGAAATATCGACCAAAAAGCATTAAGGAAATGGCTTTACCTACTGCTAGACTTGGCAGGCAACGAGTGAAATTAGATGAAGAATTAGAGCGTTTTTTAAGAAATTTCTTTAAAGAAAGAAAAAAAATTAATATAGAAAATAAACTAATTAGGGAATTTAATAGAACTGTTATTGAAAAGGAGCAAAAAGAAGAAAAAAAAATATCTCCTGAAGTTGCCGCAGTTCTTTTGGAAGGACCTCCTGGAATTGGAAAGACATCAATTGTTTATGCTCTTGCTAATGATTTTAATATGGAAGTTATAGAGACTAATGCATCTGATACACGAACAAGGAGTACATTAGAAAAACGATTAAAAGAAACTACTAAATCTCGTGGAATCATGGATTTTATTACAGAATCAAAAGAGAAATTAATACTAATTGATGAAATTGATGGAATTTATGGAGTTCAAGATAGAGGGGCAATTCCAACAGTATTGGATTTAATTGAGAACACACAGTACCCTATTATTATGTGTTCAAATGAATATAAAACAAATCTACAACCATTGTATAATAAGATAAAGAGGTATGAAGTTCATCCTTTATCCAAAAATGAAGTGATCAAAGTAGCTAAAAATATCCTAAAAAAAGAAAATATTATAAATCTTAAATTAGAGGATTTGGAGTTAATTATAGATAAAAATAACGGAGATTTAAGAGGCGTGATTAATGATATTCAAGGTATTGGTCAAAGTAAGATAGAAGGAGATGTTAGGGAATTAATTCTAAGTTTACATCGTGATACTTTAGAAGAAATTTTCTCACTAATTAGAGACTTATTTAGAGTATCTTCTTTAAGAGAAGCTCGAAGTTTAGCTGATAAATCTGATGTTGATTACAACTTTTTGTATAAATGGATAAATGAAAATCTACTTTCTTTCATAAAATCAAACAGAGATCTTGTAAATGCTTTTGAGAATCTCTCATTGGCGGATGAAATTTTTGGGAGAATTAATACTACTCAATATTGGGGATTATTACCTTATTTTTTTGATCTGTTTGCAGGTGGTGTTGCTCTATCGCGAAAAGATACACCTATATCAAAAGGATTTAAAAGAGTTGTATTTCCAAGATATACTACAGGAACCTATTTTTCTTTAACAAACGTTGAAAAGGAATTATTTGAAAAAATTAATAAAAAATATGAAATCTCTCAAATTGATTTCATCCAAAATTTTCTTCCATTTTTAAAAGTTTTATGTGGATC
>JBHLRA010000045.1:0-17761 GCA_048883045.1 Candidatus Thorarchaeota archaeon
AAGACAGGATCTTTTTGCCAAAGATGAGTTTTTTTCCTAACAAGAACTTCAGACCATCTTTTTTTATAATCATCCAATGGTTTAATGAAATATTCAGGTCCTTCCGAGCGTGTACCCTTTCCCTTTGTTATAGCAAAAAGAATTCCTCTAATTTCATTCATCCTATTTTCTTTTAGACATGTACCTTATTTTTACAAGTAAATCGCGTAATTCCATTTTATCATTCGCGGGTGTAAGGTATTTCTTCCCCACACCTTCTGATAATGGCAGGGTTTTGATTTTGTTACCTTGGAGTGATACCATGTAACCGAACTTTTCCTCTAAAATAAGCTTCATTGCAGCTAAGCCAAATCTTAATCCTAAGATTCTATCAAATGAATTTGGAGTCCCAGCACGCATAGTATGACCAAGAACTACACTTCTACACTCAAAGTCTATATTATTATTTTGAAATTCTTCTTTTAAATCATCTCTTAAATTTAATTCATCGACAATGATTTTAGACATACCTAATCTAGCTAATAAAGGATTTCCAAAGGTGTCTTTAGGTAATTTATCAATAGTTTCTTTTGATATGGTTTTAAAGTCTCTATTTAGTGATTCTAATTTGGGATATGCTCCTTCTGAGGTAGCGATAATATGGTATTTATATCCAGCATTCACTCTATTTTTCAAAACATCAACAATATCTTTCTCTAAATCAAATGGAGTCTCAGGAATTAAAATTATATCTGCTCCAGCAGATATCCCGCTATACATTGTTAAAAACCCAGCATCCCTCCCCATTATTTCCACAACAAATACCCTCTGATGTGAACGCGCGGTCGTTGTAAGATTATCAAGAGTATTTGAGGCTAGTTGTACTGCACTCCAAAATCCAAATGTATAATGCGTTCCGATTAAGTCATTATCTATTGTTTTAGGGCAACCTACTACTTTAGCATTAGCTAATTTATACATATTATTCGCTACTCCAAGAGTGTCGTCGCCTCCAATTGCTATTAAGGCATGAATTCCTAACTCTTTAAATTTATTTGTCAATTCTTTAGCTTTTGCTTCTTTTGAATCAACACCTTTAAATGGATTAGTTCTACTTGTATATAAAATAGTGCCACCAACAGTATGTAAATCGTCATGTTCTGCTATATCAAGTGAAATTGTTTCATTTTCCAGAAAGCCTTTCCACCCTTTAAGAATTCCCACACACTCAACTCCTGCATCGTAAGCTTTTAGCATTATCCCATAGAGAACGGAATTTAATCCAGGACAGTCACCGCCTCCAGTTAGAATTCCCACTTTTTTAATTTGATTTCCCATTTTATTTCACACTTCTGATTACCGAAGGTAAAAAAACAATTATAATTAGAAATTATGAATATATTATATTTTATATTTATTCTAAATGTTTTTTCTTAATTTTTTCAAAAGTATATTTTGACTTGTCTTGAGGGATTATATAACTTCCTCCTTCTGGATCTGTAATTTTTAGAGTAAAGGAAAATTGACCTTCAATAGCTTGCTTTAAATTAACCATAAGCTCATCAATTTCAGTTTTTTCTGGATCATTTTCATCAAGATTATTTCTAAAAATTGAAACCGCATTCTCAAATCTAAATAAGATGCCTTGTACATTAGTATAATAAAAATCAGCTCTTGGACCTGGTTCGACTATTAAATCTAGCTCAGGAATCTCTAATTTACCTGTTGGTGAACGATAAATCTTAGATTTAAGGTCATTCTCATCTAAAATTTGTAAAGTCATAATTCCAGATTCCATATTCGTAGTGAGAGGGATTATATCATTTTTATGAAAGTTACATGTATCGCATTCAAATTTTAATATGAGCATTTTGTCTCCATCGGGAAGGTCATAAATGCTCTTAATGATATCAATTTTACCTTCTTTACACGATGGACATTTAAAAGAATATACAATTTTACTATTTCTCTTATCATTCGCCATGTAAAACTTCCTAAACTTAGTAAATTTAAATTTAAATGATTAAATTATAATATCTCTCAAAATCAATGTAAATTAATAGTTTTCTTAAAACAAATTAATTGTTATAACAATTATTATTATAAATTCTATACCATTGTTTCATATTACAGTTATATAAGTAAAATTAATAGAACTTTTATTCATTGTGCCTTTATTGGACATATTGCATTAAAACCAAACAAAGTTAATTTAGTTGAATAAATTGCCTGATAATGAACAAATTGTTGAAATATCTATGCATTGTAGAGGTGGTCAAACCTGCATCACAGCTAGTCAATTATTAGCGGAAATGGCATTTGAAGAAGGATTCGAAGATACAATTGCTATCCCAATAATAGGAGCTGAGCGTAGAGGGGCGCCGATACAGGCTTTTTCAAAAATTTCCAGAAATAAGGCGATAAAAACATACGATAGTGTAGTAAATCCAAATTATATACTAATGTTTGATACATCGTTGTTAGATATACCAAGAATTAAAGCTTCTATAAAGGAAGGGGTGAATTTGATAATTAATAGTGCTGATCCAATAGACACAAGCGATCTTCCTGATAATATAAAGATATTTATAGTAGACGCTACAGGTATTTGTATTCAGAGGAATTTTATGCATGCAAGTGGACCAATCCTGAATATTCCTATGTTAGGGGCTTTTGGAAAAATTACTGGGTATTATAATCTAGACACAATGGAAAAAGTAATTAAAAAAGAATTTGGTGAAAGCCGGTTAGCGAAAAATATGAGCGTCGCTAAAGACGCTTATGAATCAGTAAGAGAGATGTAATTATGTCTGAAACTGAAAAATGGAAGAAAATTAATAAATCTGTAAAAGAACGCCCTAAAGTTCAAGAATATAAAAATTGGAAAGAATTGTCTCCAATTCCAATTTCATTACCAATTGATGGAAATATTGGTACCACCGGTGATTGGAGAACTTTTCGACCTGTTATTAAAGAAGGGTGTAATAAATGTGGAATATGTTGGATGTATTGTCCAGAGGGTGTTATTAAAAGAAAAGAAGATGGTACTTTTGAAATTGATTTGCGATACTGTAAAGGATGTGGTATATGTGCTAAAGAATGTCCAACAAATAATATAGAAATGATTAGGGAGAGTGATATAAAAGATGACTGAAACTCAAAAAGATTTTGTACAAGAGAGAGAAACCATCATTATTAAAGGAAATGTGGCATCAGCTTATGCCGCAAAATCAGCACGAGTTCAAGTAATAAGTGCATATCCAATAACTCCGCAAACTACTGTGGTTGAAAAATTGTCTGAATTTGTAGATAATGGATTAATGCCAGGAACTCAATATATAAAAATGGAGTCGGAGCATAGTGTATTTGCGGCTGTAGTTGGTGCAAGTAAAGCAGGTACTAGAACTTTTACTGCTACTTCTGGACAAGGAATATTTTATGCTCATGAAATGATTCATTGGGCTGCTGGAGCTAGGCTTCCGATCGTTGTTGCTATAGCATCTCGAGGTCCTGCTCCGCCATGGAATATTTGGGCAGATTTTACTGATGTAATAAGTCAGAGGGATACAGGTTGGATAAGTTGTTTTTGCTCTGCACATCAAGAAATATATGACGAAATTTTGATGTCATATAAGGTTTGTGAAGATCATGATATTCTTTTGCCTAAATTTGTATCATATGGAGGTTTTATTCTTTCTCATACATCAAAACCAGTTATCGTTGAAGATCAAGATCTCGTAGATAAATTTTTACCTCCACTACCAAGTGAAGAAGGTTGGCCACATATTTGGATGGATCCCAAAAGACCAATGATGTTTGGTAATCTTATTATGCCTTCAAGTTTTTATTATGAATTTCGATTAAAAATTCATGATGCTCTTATAAGAGCAAAAGAAAAAATAAAAACCGTAGCCAAAGAATTTGAGAAAACATTCGGTAGGAATTATGGTAATGGATTGATCCAAGAATATAAAATGGATAATGCTGATGTAGGTGTAATTATTTATGGAGATTTAGCTTTGCAAATGGAACAGGCTATAGATGATTTACGAGAAGAAGGTTATAGAGTAGGGATGGTTAAATTAAGACATTTCAGACCTTTTCCAACTGAAGATATCGTAGAAGTTGCCAAAAAAGTGAAACTACTTGGTGTAGTTGATAGAGCCACTGCATTTGGTTGTCAAACTGGAGGTCCCGTAAGTTGTGAAGTTAAAGGCGCTCTTCATGAAACTAAAGGGACTGCAACGATTTTACCTATCATTAATGGTTTAGGTGGAAGAGAAGTCACTCTCGAGCAGCAAAAAAATCAGATTTTAAACCTAGTTAAATATAATGAAACTGGAGAACTTCCAAAGGATATAATACATGGAACTCTCTGGGATGGATTGTTGGAGGTTGAATAAGAAAATGGTTAAATTAAAAGAAGCATTGCAATCTTGTCAGGAAGAATATTTCCTTCCAGGAAATTCTTGTTGTGCAGGATGTGGTTTGGAAATCGCTCTTAGATGGGCAATGAAAGCGTTAGGACCTAAAACAGCCCTTGTAACACCAGCATCCTGTTTGAATGTTGTAGTAGGATTATGGCCTAAAACCGCACCTAATTTCCCCTTTACGAATATGGCTTTTGCGGCAGGTGCTGCAGGGGCGACAGGTATGTCTGCTGCTTTCAAAGCAAAAGCCTATAGATTTCCTGGTAAGGGTTGGGATGAGATGACTGCAATTACATTTGCAGGAGATGGTGGCACTGCAGACATTGGTATTCAAGGTTTGAGTGGAGCAGCAGAAAGAAATTCTGATCAAATTTATGTTTGTTATGATAATGAAGCTTATATGAACACAGGTATTCAGAGGTCTTCAAGTACACCACATGGTGCTTGGACAACTACAACTACAAAGGGAAAAGATCGGTTCAAAAAGAATCTTCCTGCAATAATGGCAGCTCATGATATGCCTTACGTAGCTACTTGTTCAATTAGCGAACCACTTGATTTATATGATAAATTTAAAAAAGCCAAATCGATTAAAGGATGTAGATATATACATATTATGGCACCCTGTTGCACTGGATGGGGATTTAATTCTGAAAATACAATAGAAATTTCTCGATTAGCTGTAAAAACGGGCTCATGGATTTTATATGAAATAGAAAACGGAATTATGACGTTATCAAAAGCAAGTAAGTCATTATTGGATCCTTCAAAGAGAACTCCGCTAATAGATTATCTATCAAAACAAAAAAGATTTGCAAATATTTCAGAAAAAGATTTAATCGAACTCCAAGATTACCTAGATCACTCATGGAAACGATTAGAAGCGAATTTAAGTTGTCAAGAACAATATCCAAAATAATTTATATTTTCATATCCTGTTTTTCTAATTAGAGTTTTAAATTATGAAGAGATCATATGGGATTTTTAGTTAAATTTGCAGCGAAGGAATTAAAAGAAATAGAGCTTTATCTTGATATTGCAGTGGACAATATAATCGAAGGTAAAGTAATTGCTTTTCCTACCGATTCAGTTTATGGAATTGGAGGAGATCCTCAAAATTTAGAAGTAATTAATAGAATTTATGAGATTAAATTTAGAGAAAGATCTAAAGGTTTATTATTATTAGTTTCGGATCATGAAGAAGCTATGAAAATTGCTGAATTCAATGAAACTGCTAAAAAACTTGCAGATCGATTTTGGCCAGGTCAATTAACTTTAATATTAAAGAAAAAAGAACCGAGTATTATCCCTCCAGAAGTAACAGGTTATCAAAATACAATAGGCTTACGAGTTCCTGAAAATGAAATAATTTTACACATTTTAAGAAGATTAAAGTCAAAAGGACATTTTGGCGGAATAATAGGAACTTCAGCTAACTATTCTGGAGAACACCCTTCAATTAGTGGGGAAGAAGTAACAAAAAAAATACTGAGTCCAATCGATTTTATTATTGATGGAGGTAGATCAAAATCGAAAGTTCCTACTACAATAGTTGATTGTACTGCTCATGAGATTAAATTTTTACGTATTGGGGAAATTTCTGAGGAAGAAATAATAGATTTCTTATCTAGAAAAAAGGAGTGATATGAATAAAAAATTTCAATCTCTTGGTCTCGACTTCTCGACATAATGAAACCAATGCAAAATCGGAGTTGTGGTTTATATTATTAATGTGCGGTGATACTTACCCAATCATCTCGGGACTTCAGTTTCCAGGATTAATTACAGCTTTAACTAATGTGAATTCAAAACAAGTTATTGCCAAAATAAAAAAAATTCAAGAAAAAAATCCCAACTTTTTCCAATTTATACTAAAAATTATACCCATCGATTTTACTTGCGAAACAGACATAAAAACCATAAAATATATTATTCAAGAAAATCATAAAGATTTTCTTAATGAAAGAGAAACTTTTAAACTAATATTAAAAAGAAGACATCATGAAAAAATTGAAAGAGTACATTTTATTGAAACAATTGCTAGGGATCTTGATTATAAGGTTGATCTTGAACATCCAGATAAAATAATTAGAATCGAAATTTTAGGAAATATTAGTGGAATATCTTTTTTAAAGGAAAGTGAGATAATTAAGGTAAAACATGAATAAAATTAGAGATTCTTAATTTTAACTTGTTCTAGACTTAGTAAAGCCATTTTTTCACAAATTATATCATAGAAGGCAGAATATTTAGAATTTAAACTAATTTCCATTTTATTATTTTGTATCCCATAAGAGTTTAAGATAACATTAATTTGATCATCGGAGATTTTAAAAAACTCTTTAATTTTATTTAATTTGTTTATATCCTGATTATTGAGGGTAAATTGGGTTTCATGTGCTTTAAGCTTTTGTGTTAATTCATCATTAATGCTATCTATATTATCATTCGGAGAAATAATACAATATATACAACTATTCTTATCAAAATCAGTAATATTAATTCCAAAAGCTTCAATACTTTTCTTAATTTGTCTATTACTTGCTAAATATAAAAAAAGCTCGATGTTTTTTTTATTTGAAATGTTAATTTCTTGTTGAAATGCTTTCTGTAAATTGTAGCATGCTATAAAAATATGATCAGAATTTAAAATATATTTTTCCTTTACAAATTGTACTACTGAATTTTCATATTTATTTTGGACTTCTACTAAGAGATTAAATACCTGATCTAAAATATCTTTTTGATTTTTAATAGTATAAAAATTTAAAAATTCATCTAAGTCCATTTTAATTTGATTTATCCCAACAAAAAAGTGCAGATTTAATTCATCAATCTTAAACTCTTTAACAATCAAACCGGTAAACTCCAAATTAGAAAATCAGGCATCGAATTAATTTGAACTCTTATAAAAATTATAAATGCTAACAATACTAACAAATAAAAAGTAAAAATATAATCTTTTAAAGAATATTTTATACTGTAATAATACGTACGTTCTTTTCTACTGCCAAAAGCCCGTGATTCAAGAGCCTCGGCAACATAAAATGCTCTTTTTATTGAATTAATTATTAGGGGAATTAAAAGTGGAAAAAGATTTTTAACTTGATTAATAAGACCTTTTTTCTGCATTTCATATCCTCTACTTTGCTGAGCATCTAAAATGTTTTGAGCTTCATTTGCTATAGTTGGGACGAATCTAAAAGCTAGTGAGAATGAGAATGCAAATTCATAGGGTAATTTCATTGAAATTAGAGACAGTGCCAAATCATTGGGGTCGACAGTTAAAAAAAAGATTGAAAAAGCGGATACCATTATATAAATTCTTAATACCATTGCTAGTGCAAACGATAAGGACATAAACCATGTATTTAAAATAATTATAAATAGGACCAAGAATGAAAGACCACGGATGCTTTTAATCCATTGTTTAAAGATCTTTCCTAAAAGAACTAGAGGAATTAAACTCAAAAAAATGAAGATTAAAGGGATAATTTGTATAAATAATAAAGCAATTATCGTATATACCACCGAGAGTAATAATTTTGCACGTGGATCTAAATTATGCAGAAAAGATTTCTGTTTCATAAATTTAAATGCATTTAGAAATTCTAATGACATTTAAAAATTATCCTCCTGTATCTTTGATGGTTTACTTTTTATAAGATTCCTTAAATAATTAATCATATCATTTTTTGAGTTGATATCGTTTTGAGGTTGTAAGCTTAACTTTTGCATTGCTAAAGATAATTGTCTTAATTGTGGTGATATTAATGATGCTTGCTCAATTAAGAATTCATTATTCAATAATTGATTTGTAGGACCATCAGCAATAATATGTCCATCAGCCATTAATATAGTCCGAGGTAAGTATTCATAAGCAAATTCAATATTATGAGTAATAATTATTATTGTCTTACCTTTCTTTCCTTCTTCATTTATTAGGTTAATAAAAAATTCGATTTCTTTCGCATCCTGTCCCAGAGTTGGTTCATCGAAAACTAAAATTTCAGGATCTCGGCAAATTATTGATGCAACTGCAAGTTTTTTAGACTCTCCCCCAGATAAATTAAGAGGTGATCGTGTTCTATACTTATTAAGATCGAATTTGAATAAAATTTCATGAATCTTCTTCTGAATTTCTTCTTTACTTAGATTTAAACTTTTTAGAGAAAATTTTATTTCTTCTTCAACCGTATTTGCAAAAAGTTGATGAAAAGGGTTTTGAAAAATGATTCCTACCATTTTCGATAGAGTTGCAATACTTTTGGTCATAATATTTTCATTTTGAATATAAATATTCCCATAGTTTGGTCTTATTAAACCATTTAAAGTTCTAATAAGACTAGTTTTACCTGCTCCATTTTTTCCCATTATCCCTATTAATTCACCTTTAAATATATTCAAATTAATGTTTTTTAAAGCCTTTGTCCCATTTGGATATTCATATCCAACTTCTCTAATCATAATCAATGGTACATCATTAATCATTTACATTTTCTCCATATTTCATAATTAAAACTTAAGTGATTTTACTGCCTCTGGGATGGAAGTAGGTATATTTTTATTAAACAGTTTTTCTTTTTTGAGTTTATTAAATATTGAGAAAATTATGGGTTTATTCAAACGCAATTTCTGAAAATTCTCACCATTAATGACATTTTCACAAGAATCATACTCCATAATACTGCCATTTTTCATTAAAATTATCTCTTCTGTGAAAGGTAAGATTAAATCAAGACGATGTTCACTAATCAAGATGGTAATATCTTTTTCTTGCTTTATCTCTTGTAATAAATTTATTATTTTTTTTGCCATATAGGGGTCAAGTAAAGCAGTTGGTTCATCTAGAATCAAAACTTTAGGTTCTAATACTAAGATTGATGCTATGGCAACACGTTGTTGTTCCCCTCCACTCAATTCAAAAGGTGCTTTGTCTAATATGTGCTCAATTTCTGTTAATGAAGTAACCTCCTTTATTCGATTTGATATCTCTGTTTTGGGAACCCCTAAATTCTCTAAACCAAAAGCAATTTCATGTTCAACGTTCATTGATATTAGTTGATTTTCTGGATTTTGAAATACTATTCCAACTTCAGTAGATAAATCTGCTATCGATGTTTCAGTTGTGTTTTTTCCTTGTATTTCTACTTTTCCTCTATAAAAACCAGCATAAAATTGTGGGATCAAACCATTCATGCATCTAATTAGCGAAGTTTTCCCTGAACCTGTTTCACCAGCTAATAAAATAAATTTAGAGTTATTCTCTTTAATTCTTAGATTAATATTATATAGCGAGTATTCTTCATTTCCTTTATACCGATAATAAAAACTCTCAAATCGTACTAAATCCATAATAAGATCTAATCCATTACAGATCTTGTTCTTATATAATTTTTGATTATTTAAAACTTAGATTAAAAATACCGCTTAATTTTTTCAATAATTAGAGTTATAATAGTATCTGATTCTATTGTAGTAGTCAAAGTAGCAGCACCATCATGTCCACCACCATTCCCTTTGTATTCATTTGATAGTTCTTCTAAAATTTTTCCTAAATGTAGTCCCGTGTTTATACAAACCAATTTTTGAGCGCGTGTATTAATTTTATTTTGATTTTCTTCTTTTGAGAGGACAATGGCAACATCAAATCCTAAAGTTATTAACTTTTTAGCAACACCTGCCCCATAACTACTTACATTTGTAATTCCAATCAAATAATCACCTTCTCGAATCATTTTAACTCTCTGCATGCCTTTTATTTTAGCAATTTTCTCTGAAATATTTGTTTCATTTTTTAAGAGTAAAAAAACATCCTGAATGTTTATATCTTCGCCTATTAATTTTCCAACATTTTGAATAGTATTGTTATTTCCGTGTTTAAAAAAGCCTGAATCAGTTATAATAGCAGTAATTATTAGTGTTTTTATTGGAGTCGTTAAAGGAACGTTGTAAATTTCGAATAGTTTTAAGATTATTTCTACTGTTGAAGAATAGTTTTCAAATATCAGACTTAATTCTGTAATTTTATTATTTTCTGATTTTTCCCCCATATAATGGTGATCTACAAATATAAGAGGAATTCCTAGATCAGTGAGATTTAAATTATCTCCTATTTCTATTTGTGTTAAATTATTTGTGTCCAATATTAAGACAACATCAAAATTAAAAATTTGAAATGTCCTATTAAAGGAAAAATCAAACTCAGGAAATTTTTTTGTGACATTTTTTAAATAATTTTTAGTCGATTTAGTAAATTCTGAGAAACAAATTGTAACAAGTTTTTCTCTAAAGTATTGAATTAAAAAATATTTTAAAGCCAAACAAGAGGCTAACCCATCAATATCTACCAAATCATGAGTTAAAATTAAAATACGCTTGTCTTTTATAAAAGTTAAAAACTTATTAAATCTGGATTTCAACATAAAAATTTCTATGGATTTTATTTTTCAAAATCAGCTTGAAGAGATTTTCTCATTGTCTCAATTTGGGTTTTTACTCTTTCTTCTTTTTGTTTTAATGTTTTCAGTCGCATTTCAAGAGTTACTTTTAACGATTTCTTTTCATCCGTTAGCTTATTTTTTTCACTTTTCACTAAAATACCTCCAATAGCTTTATATACAGTGTCTGTTGGATTTATTTTTTCTAATTCCTCGATAGCTAACTCTGTTTCTCTTAAAGTACTCTCAACTTGTAACCTTTGAGACGTGATAAATTCAAAAGATTGTTGTAAATTATTAAGATTTAATATCTTCTTTTTTTGCTCTTCATTCAAATTATCAAGATTGATTGTCATATTTATTCCATCAATTTGGTGTTTATTATTTTATAATTTATTGTATATTTGAAATATTATATTTTTTTCTAAGAATTATTAACAATTTTCAAGGAATTCGCTATTACTTTCCCAAAGGATATTATTTCATTAATAGAAGCACGATAGGCTGTAATATCATTACTTTTTATTTCAAATAATATAATTTTCTCATTCCTTTTTGTCATGGAAATTTGAGATCGCTTTTTTTGTAGTTTTTTAAATTCTGGCAGAAAAGATTCATATGAAATATCTCTTATTCGAGAAGATTCAAAATTAAACTCGATTGTAGATTTAATTGAAAAATAGTTATTTTTGCTCATTATTCTTCGATGATTTCTAACTCTCGTTGCTTACGTTTTGCTATTCTGAAGGATTCAGCACCTCGGGGAGTCTCTATATAATAAGCACCTCCCGTAAATCGTGCGTTACATTTTTTACAATGCCAAATACCAGTTGATACTCTATATATAGAACCTTGAGTGATACATCTAGGACATTTTATATCACCCTTCATCTTTTCTAAAATAAGGCGAGTCCTTTTCCGTAAGGTACTTCCATATCTAGCACCGTATTTTCCTGTTATACCGACCTTCTTTGTCATCTTGTATCAAAATTAGTTCTAAATAGTCGATAATATTATAAAAAATAGGATAAACTATAAATTTTTCTAATATTAATATCGAGATAAATTAAATAAGAAAAAAATAATTTAAGAAATTACTCAATGTTACTTAAATATTGTAAAAGATTTAGATTTTTTCTCAATTTTTTACCAATTTCCAAAGATTTTT
The DNA here is from genome assembly GCA_048883045.1 of Candidatus Thorarchaeota archaeon. Classification (GTDB taxonomy): domain Archaea; phylum Asgardarchaeota; class Lokiarchaeia; order Sigyniarchaeales; family SOKP01; genus Loki-b32. Next base: position 12,018 of record JBHLRA010000045.1, read on the forward strand.
CGCCGAGATTTTTTATTTCGTCAATGGAAAATGTAGCAGCACCACTTTTTTGAATTGAGGTAATTTTTTCTTCTGTAACTGAAATAGAGATTTTACCATCACATACTAATTCTTCAGGTAAACTAGGATCTAGAAAGACCATATCATCAATTTTTCCATATGTAACTACAAAGGGTAATTCATTAACAATATCTTTTCCTGTTAAATATTTACCAGTCCACTCTGCCTCTCTTTTATCTTCATTCCAGACTCCTTCAGGGATATGTGCAGAGATTAATGTAGTTAAAGCACCTACACCTCCTGCATCAATTAGATTGCCAGCATAATTTATAACATACATATCAACAAAAAGTATATACACTAATTCTTCTTCTTTAATACATAGTTTCTTGGTTTGAACACAATCTGCGTGTCTAATACCGCGATCTACTACACGAGCTAATTCAATCGATTGTTCATCAGGAGGACCTCTTTCAAATAGAGGAGACGCTAAAGGAAGCAGTTCTGCCATTACTGTACAAACTCCTTCATTTGGTAAATCTGGGAAGGGTTCACCAACTTCGTATTTCAAACCGGTTATAATTTTTGTATCTCCTAAAGAAACGTCTGCAGAGCCTTCAGCTGAAGCTATAATATCATTCTTGATTTGGAATTCGCGATATTCCCAAAGGCCTCTACCATCAATTCTTTCTTCCTTTCTTAAATTTGATATTATATAATCTTTTTCAATTTTCGAAATAATTCTTCTAATATCCATCATATTATACTCATCACCTTTTTAATCTCCTTCTTCATTTACATTTTTAGTATCTTCTTGTAATTTTAGATATTTACTTTTTAAAGCCTCTAATTGAATTTGGTGAATTTTTTCTAGTGCGTCTTTAGCATCATTTAAAAATTCATTCATCTCAATCAAATCCATATCTCCATCAAATTGTAATAATGAGATTTCTTCGTTATACCATGTTATTGCGATTGGTAAATCTGCTTCTCCAGCTTTGTCTTCAATACCAGAGAGATCAACTACTTTCTTTCCATCAATTTTTCCTACTGCAACTGCAGTTACAAGACTTTTCATAGGGATTCCAGCATCCGCTAGGGCTAATGCGGCTACAGTAGTACTTGCACATCTAGTTCCACCATCTGCATCCATAACATCAATAAAAACTTCAAAACTAGTACCAGGATAAAGTTCAAGAAAAAGTACAGGTTCAATACAATCTGATACGATCATTGAAATTTCTTTTTCACGCCGTCCCGGAGCTGGTCTTTTTCTATCGAATACAGAAAAAGTAGCCATCCTATAAAAAACCCTTAAAATTCCCTGATCTGGCTTAGCTAAGTGATGAGGGTGTACTTCCCGCGGGCCATATACTGCAGCATAAATTTTATTATTACCCCATTCAAGATATGCCGATCCATCAGCATTTTGTATAACACCAACTTCCATTTTTATAGGTCTTAATTCTTTTTCACTACGACCATCCAATCTTTTTCCATCTTTACGAAATAATTTCTCAGGATACTCATCTTTAATTAATAATGGCATTCATTCAAAACCTCTCTTCTTTTTTTCATTTATTATAAATTCTTGCATTCTATCTGTTAGACCAACAGTATGGGCTTCAGAAGCAATTTTGTGAATAGATTCGATTAATAATCTTTCATGAGCAATATCTTCACCTTTCAGCCATATACGCCCATTTTGTGTAACAAAAATATTACAACCAGTTAATGTTTTTAACATTTTAATCATTGACCCAGATCTTCCAATAACTCTTGGAATTTTCGGTGGATCTATGGTAATGACAATACCACCAACTTTTTTACCTAAATATTTTCCAACAGTTGTTAATTCAGGTTTATTTAAACGATCAGCAGAAAGAACTTTCACAATTAAAATATCTCCTATGTCAAATCTTTCAGTACTTGCTTCTTCCCGAGGACCTTCACCACCTCTGAATCCTCTTAATTTACCTCTTTTAATAGTATTCTTAGGTTTAAGTTGACCATAATCTTTAGCATTAATATCACATTTATATTTAACTGGATTTTTATCAACAACTAATGCAATAACCTTATCTCCTGGGCGAGGTGTATAAAATCCCCTAAGTGGAATTACATTAATATAATTCTTTTTTATTTGTTTTAATCCGATATTCAAAGAAATAATTTTATTCTTCTCTTTATTAAGAATAGTACCTCTACCAGGTAAAAAATTTTTAACATCTTCAGTTAAAACTTCTCCAGGTACAACTACATCTCTAGAATCATCGTCTTCCTCAAAATCTTCGAAATCTTCATCTTCTGATTCATTATCTTCTGATTCTTCATCTTCTTGCATATTAATTCTCACGTTCATCTATAATTTTTCTATACTCCTAACCTATAACTTAAAAAATAACAATAAATAAGAATAAATTGATCCCTTTTTAGTTAGGATTTTAATATTTTTGTTTGAACTCTCCCATGTGTTAACTTATTTAGTTTATCAATTAATTCCATCTGTAATCCCGCTGGTAAACTAACAACAGCGACCCAAGCGCCATCAGATTGCCATTCTTCTTTCTTAATTTGCACGTACTGAGCGACTATGTTATATCCTTTCGCTGTAAAAGCTGTTGGTATCTTTATTGCCATCTCCACTTGTTCTATTCTTATTGGAATAATAGCACGTATACTTTTGACAACATCTTCAACTTGTTCTTCAGCACTTCTCATTAAATCAATTTTAACATTTGCTTCCTCGATTGCCTTTTCTATTCGTTGATATGGATGAGGTTTCTTATTTTGTGGATTGATTGCGTTTTTACTAATTATTGTTATAATTTGTTTTAATTTTTTTTGTCTCTCTTCTTCTCTTTGAGCCTGTGTCCAATGAATATCTCCATCTAATAAAATGTGACCAGCAATTATCATTCCATCTGTAGTATTAAAGACAGCTTCCATATCCCCATCTGTTGCTTTTTTGCCTCTTCTCAAATCTTCAAATACAATAAAACTTTCAAAAATCAGTTCTAGATCAATTTTTTGATCATTTAATATCTCTTCTACAGTAAGACGAGATTTTTCTTTTCCTTCTTTTAATCTTGTATTGATTTCTTCACGGATTTTTTTTTTGGCATCCCACGCTTTCTCGGGATCCATTAACATCTCAAAAACTCTACCAGAGTTTTCAATACGCCCTATAATGTACCCGCCTAAATCAATCCTTGCTCTATCAATCATGTTATACGTTCACAACTCAAATGATTGAATTATTTCAGTCCTATTTTTTGTCTTTCTGTTAAAAGATAAATATAAAGGGTGAAATACCTTGATTATAATTTTATTATTGAGGAATTTACAGTTTATTTAATAATTCTTCCTTTTCTTCCAAATTTAATAATTTAAATGTTCTATCTTCTTTTAATATAAAAGCTATATCACATGTATTTTTATTTAGATTATCAGCCATTAAGTCTTTTAACGTTCTTAATGGTAATAATATTAATTCCTCATCACTTATATCCTCTTTATAATGTTCCTCAAGGTAAGTTCTTGCTTCAGTTGCTCCAGAACCAATTGCAAAAGCTTTATAGCCCCACATTGCTCCACTTGGGTCAGTTAAATATAAGGAGGTTGTCCCATCATTATCTATTCCTGCGATTAAAAATGAAACTCCAAAAGGTCTAACTCCCGCGTTCTGAGTGAATACTTGTTTGTATTCACAGATATTTAAAGTACTGTCCTTAACAGAAATTTTTTCATCATAATTTAAAATATTAACTTGAGCTTGAACTCTAGCTCTATCAATGAGGACCCGAGCATCAGCCGTTAAACCGGCAATAGCTACGCCAATATGGTCATCAATCTTAAATATTTTTTCTGATCCAGTACTTTGTTCTTGGAGTTCAGAACCTTTTTTCTCAACCGCAAACACAACAGAATTTTTATTTCTACATACAATGGCAGTCGTGCCTCGTCGAACAGCTTCAATAGCATATTCTACTTGAAAAAGTCGACCTTCTGGTGAGAATTGCGTTATAGCCATGTCATAGCCACGACCTTGACCTTGAAAAATACTTAATCATCCTCCTTTTAATGTTTTTTAAAAATATTAAAATCCTTTCTATTTTAGTCATTTCAACTAAAATTGAGAATTTAATTTTTCTTATTTATATTATCTCTTTTTTAGGTTATTTTTTTTAATATCTTAAAAAGAATTAATAAATGAGTCAATTTATATTTTTTTTAAATATTTTAAAAAGAAATTATTAAAATTAAACTAGTATTGTTTTCTTTCCAATTCCTCTTTATATTACTCTCTTATGACCAATCAATTTTATTGATAGAAATTTATCATTCTTATAATTTGAAGTCATCATATCTAGAATTATTATAATTCTTTAATAAATGAATATAAGAGAAACAGCTTTTATATTACTAAATAAAAGAAAGAATGGATAAATTAATTCAATGGAGAAAGATTTTATTTCAAAAAATAAAGCGTATTTCTTTATCGCAATCGCAATTATTGGTTCAGGTTTATCGAGCACTTTTGTGGAATTAGGATTGAATTCAATACCATCTGTACCATTTCTTTTTTATCGCTTCGCAATCTCAACGATAATATTAACTCCTATAATTTTAATTAAGAAACGGGATCAAGTTGCCCTTTTATTTAAAAACAAACTAGTATGGCTTATTGGTATATTCGAAGGAATAGGGTTAATTCTTCAATATATAGGTCAAGAACTTCAAATTCCAGCTGGTTTAGCAACTTTATTGACTATAACTTATGCTTTAATGGTTCCTTTCTTCTCTTGGATCTTATTAAAGCAGGAGATAAAATTATATCATTTAATTGCTGTAATTATGAGTTTAATAGGGATTTTTCTAATTATATCTGAAGGAAGTTTAACTTTCCTTAGTACTAGTTCTTTTTCCTTAATTGGAATAATAATATTAATTTCATCGGCAATTTTCTTAGGATTATACATAACTTTCACTTCTTATATACAAAAATTACATAACAATAATTTAGATTCATTTAGTTTGTTTTATGTTACATTGGTAATAATTTCACTATTTAGCATCTTTACGATGGTATTAAAAAATGAGTACGTCATTCCATCTCGAGATACATGGATATGGATACTTTTACTTGTATTTTTTTCTACTATTATTGCTTTTTATATGTATTTTAAATCAATGAAAACCCTAAGTGCAAATCAAGTATCTTTGCTTTTACTTCTTCAAGTAATTGTTCCATTTGCTATAGATATATTTTTATTTGGTCGAAATTACAATTTATGGGTTTTGATCGGAAGTTTAGTCTTATTCATTTCAGTATTTCTATCAACCCTAATTTCCTCTAAGAGTAATAGAAATAATCCTTAACTTTTGTTTTAGATAGAACCTTTTGTATCAAAACCATAGAAAAATTAAACTAACGTCTTAAAATAATTTAAAATAAGAAAGAATGAATTTAATATAGGACGCTTAAATAATTAACCTCTACTTTTTGATATTCATGACCAAGCAACTTTATTAATAAAAATTGACCATTCTAATAAGATCATGCCCTCATCTCTTGTATGAGCTACAAGGTAATCCCCTTCCTTAGTTATTGACCCAATAACATTTCCTTTTCCAGCACCAATATTTTTTGCAGCTAATTGTATTTCATCATTCTTTAAAATTGCAAATCGATAATTCTGAAATGTTAGAGAAGCTTCTTTTGTTTTCCAAGCATTTAATAT
>JBHLRA010000046.1:0-17535 GCA_048883045.1 Candidatus Thorarchaeota archaeon
TCAAGAGTAAATTTTCCATGCACCATTCTTTTAACCATTTCCGGTTCAATATCTACCTCGGCTTCTTGAACTTTTTGAACTAGAGATTCAATATCAGGTATCCCAAGTAACGTTCCTACAAATTTTGATGGTTCAAATTCTTCGAAATCGTCTATTTTTTCACCTACTCCTATAAAACGAATACCTACATTTGATGCTGTGCATGCTGATAAAGCGCCACCTCCTTTAGCAGACCCATCTAATTTGGTGACGATTATTGAGCCTAAATTGGTAGTTTGTGCAAATGCTTCAGCTTGGTTAAACGCTTGTTGGCCTAAAGTACCATCAATCACAAGAATAATCTCATTAGGTTTTAACTTTTGCTCAAGAATTTCCATTTCTTTCATTAATTCTTTTTCTTCTTTATGTCTTCCGGCAGTATCTACGATTAATATATCATTCCCTTCATTTATTGCTTTTTTAGTCTCTTGAAGGGCAATTTTTATAGCATTTTTTTCATTTGGGTTTCCATAACATTTAATACCTACTTGTTCTGATAATTGTACTAATTGTTCATATGCTCCTGGTCGCCAAGTATCAGTTGTTAATGCTCCAACCTTATATCCTTTGCTTTTATAAAATTTAGCTAATTTTGCTACCGTTGTGGTTTTTCCTGAACCTTGAATACCAACTAGTAAGACAACATTCTTTTTTCCTGGTTTAATTCGTATTGGAGCAGGTTTCCCACCTAAAAGCTTAATAAGTTCATCGTGAACTAGTTTAACTACGAAATCTCTTCGTCTTGCTTTCTGGAGCTTAGTATTCATAGCCTCTTTTCTGATGTTTTCTGTCATTTCAAATACAAGTTCGACTTTTACATCAGAACTTAATAAGGCTCTTTGTAACTCCTGAATCAGGGCATTAATCGCATCTTTATCTACTGACGGAAGACGTCTTATCCTTCTGATAGCTGTATCTAATGACCTTCCTAACTTCTCTAAAACCATTACATCCCAGTTTTAAATTTTATTAATGTACTTGAATAAGTACTTAAAAACTAATATTTTTTTTTGAAAAAATATATTATATTATAAATTAAAAGAAAAGTCAAAATTAAAAATATTTTGGATAAAAATTACTAAAGAAAGGTGTAAAAGTAATTGTCTATTAGAAGAACAGAGATTCAGAAATTAAAGATTGGGCAATATATAATGGTGGAAGAAGAACCATGCATAATCAAAAGTACTGAACGATCTAAAAGCGGAAAACATGGTCATGCTAAAGTTAGAGTTGTGTGTGTTGGAATGTTTGATAATAACAAACGCTCGCTCACAATACCAAGTGGTCATATGGTTGATATTCCAGAGATCATTAAAGGGAATGCTCAAATTAACTTCATAGAGGACACATCAATAAATATTATGAATTTAGAGTCGTATGAATCATTTGACGTTGATTGGCCCCAAGATGATGACTTAAAAAACAAATTAAAGGAAATTCAAGCGGATCCTAGCAAAATCTCAGCTACTCAAGTAGAGTATTGGCAATTGGCTGGTAGAACACTTATAAATAGAGTATTCACTAGCTAAATTTCCAATATCCATAATTATCCATTATTTTTTGGAACATTTGAATAGAAAATTCGAAGGTTATGGAAAAAAAACCAATTGCTTTAGCTTGTAGGTTGGATTCAGAACGGGCAATTAGATTAACGAGAAGAATATTTGAGTTTCTAGTACAAAAAGGTGAAATAGTTTATTTAGAGACTAGAATTGCACCAAAAATATTCCCACATAATGCAATGGATCTTAGTGAAATGAACGAAAAGAATATTAAGTTCATATTAATTGTGGGTGGAGATGGTTCAATATTAAGAGTTGCTAATGGATTATCTCAGAAGAATCCACCTCCCATTTTGGGTGTGAATGTTGGGTCTATAGGTTTCTTGGATGAATCTAATGAAAGAATGATTTTCAAAGATTTATCAAAAGTCCTAAATAACGAATACACATTAGAAGTATGTTCAAAAATAACCGCTTATATTGCAAAAAATAATGGAGAAATAAGGTTGAGCAATGCGTTAAATGAAATATTAATAGTCTCTTCTAAAAGTTCGAAAGTATTACAAATTTCTATAAGAATTGATGGCATTTTTCTGAATCGAAGCTATTTAGATGGGATTATTATATCAACTCCTACAGGTTCTACAGCTTATAATTTAAGTGCTGGTGGAGCTATAGTAAATCCAAAAATGGAAACAATACAAATAACTCCTTTAAATAGTTTTGCAGGATCTGGTTTAAAACCATTAATAGTACCAATTGATTCTGAAATAGAGATACAGCTTTTAAGACCTAGATTAGATGCTAAAATAGTAATAGATGGTCAACAAATTATAAAGAGAATAGCACCTAATACTAGAATTAGAATTCGTAAAGCAAATTCTTATAACAAATTTATTCGGTTTAAAGGAAGTTATTATAACCGTTTGAGAAAGAAAATCATTGGTACTGTAAGAAGAGTACCAATTGATGATTCACCTGAAGAGTAGAATCATAAAAAAATATGAATTAAAAATATTTCATATTATCTATTAACAAAGATCAGTGATATGAAAGAAAAAGCTTCTATATATATTTTTGATACAAATATCTTCCTTACAGGTATTGATTTTAATGTATTGGAAGCAGAAATTTATACTTCTCCATTAATAGTTGAGGAAGTACAAGATCACCGATATGCTGAAAAAAATAGAAATATTATAACTAAAATACAAATTTCAATTGAGACTAAAAAATTAAAGGTTAAGTCACCAGAATATAAATATATTAAGAGAGTAAACCAAATTTCAAGAAAAACTGGAGATTTCAAGGCTTTATCAAATGCAGATAAAGAAATAATTGCATTAGCTTTAGAATTGATGGAAAAATCAACTAAAAATATAAAGATGTATTCTAATGATTATTCTATTGAAAATGTATGTTCTGATTTAAAAATTCCATTTTCTCCTCTATATAAAGATGGGATTGATTCTAAGATAATATGGGAAATTTATTGTCCGCAATGCAAAAAAATTCATCATGCTGAAGATCTAAATAGAGTATGTGAAAATTGTGGATCAAAATTAAGAAGACGACCAAAAAAATAATATAATATATTAGTGGAAATTATATATGTTGTACCAGAAATTTATAGTGAAAATAGGGATTAAAAGATAAAATGGGCGTAAAAATTAATGAACTAGTAAATGAAGTTAAGCGAACAATCACATTTGATAATCTCTTTAAAAAAACTATAGCTATTGATGCTTTTAATACAATTTATCAATTTTTAGCCATAATTCGACAAAGAGATGGAACTCCTTTAAAGGATTATCAGGGAAATGTAACATCACATCTTTCTGGACTATTTTATAGAACAATTAATTTTATAGAACACAATATTAAACCAATTTATGTATTTGATGGCATTTCCTCTGAATTAAAATTAGAAACCGTAAAAGAAAGAAAGAAAATTAAAGAAGAAGCAAGAGAAAAAATGATAAGAGCCCAAGATGATGAAGATTTTAAAGAAGCTAAAAAATTTGCACAGTTTACTTCTACATTAGACGCGGGGATGTTAGAAGAAAGCAAGAAATTAATCGAATATATGGGAATTCCAATAATTCAGGCGAGTTCCGAAGGAGAAGCTCAATCTGCTTATCTGGTTGAGAAGGGAGATGCATGGGCATGTGCTTCTCAAGATTATGATACTTTATTATTTGGCGGAGAGAGATTGATAAGAAATTTCGCAGTAAGTAGGAGTAGGAAAGTAAAAGATACAACTGTTACTTTAGACATCGAATATATCTCATTTTCAAAATTTTTAGATAATCTTGGTATCACTCGAGAGCAACTAATTGATATGGGAATTTTGATTGGCACAGATTTTTTTCCAGGCATTAAAGGAATTGGTCAGAAAACAGCATTAGATTTAATCAAAAAACATGGTACAATTGAGAATATTCTGAACAATCGCGTTATGATAGGTAAAAAAGAGATTTCTTTAGATTTGGATTTAATAGCTCAAGTTAGAAATATTTTTCTCAAACCGGATGTGAAAAAGGATTATAAGATTCAAAAGCAAAAAAAGATCGATTTCGAAAAATTGGAAGATTTACTTATCGAACAGCATAATTTTTCAAAAAAAAGAGTCGAAAATGCATTAGATAGATTAAGAAAATTAGATAATGCTAAAGTTCAAGTCTCCCTAGATGACTTTATTAAATAAACTTAAAATCTCTTTTAATAAATAAACCCAAAAATTTTTACTCCATTAATAATTCTTAATAATAAATCAAGAAAATTATACTAAAAATGATATATTATGTCGTCAAGAGGCAATGATGATAAGGAGAAGGTTGATAAAGACGATAAAGAAATACATAATGTAACATTACGGGTTCAAAAGGCTAAAAAAAGAGATATAGGCCGTAATATTATTAGAATTGACCCAAAAACAATGGAAAAATTAAAGATCCAGACGGGTGATGTTATATCAGTTCAAGGGAAAAAGGAGAGTGCTGGAATTGCATGGCCGAGTTATCCACAAGATAATGGATTGGGTATTGTGCGTGTGGATTCCAGACTTCAGAAAAATACAGGAACTAGAATTGATGATACTGTCGAAATTCGAAAAGTAAAGGCAGATATTGCTCAGAATGTGGTGTTAGCTCCTTCAAATTTTCCGATTAAGAACAATCCGAGATTTGAAAGTTTTGTAAAAAGAAAATTAAATAATTATCCAATAACAGTTGACGATTATATCTTTATTTCAATTGGTATCAGCAGAGAGATCACCTTTAAAGTTATTAGTATGCGCCCAGTTGGAGTTTGTATTATTAAACAAGAAACAGTATTAAATATAAGTGATAAAGTTACTGAAGAGGCGGAAAGAGGACTACATTATATAACTTATGAAGATGTTGGTGGTTTAGATAAAGAGATTCAACGTGTTAGAGAGATGGTAGAGTTGCCATTAAGACATCCATCCTTATTTAAACGTTTAGGTATTGATCCTCCTAAGGGAGTACTTCTTAGAGGACCACCAGGTTGCGGGAAAACATTATTAGCTAGAGCTGTAGCTAATGAAAGTGAAGCACATTTCATTTCAATAAATGGTCCAGAAATTATGAGTAAATTTTACGGAGAATCTGAAAAAAAACTGCGAAAGATATTTATTGAAGCAGAAGAGAAAAGCCCATCCATTGTTTTTATAGATGAAATCGATGCTATTGCTCCAAAGCGAGAAACTGTTACGGGAGAAGTAGAACGTAGAGTTGTGGCACAATTACTTGCCTTAATGGATGGATTGCATGGGAGAGGTAAAGTAATTGTTATCGGAGCAACTAATAGACCCAACAGTCTAGATCCCGCGTTAAGACGTCCAGGAAGATTTGATCGTGAAATTGAGATAAAAGTACCTAATGAAAAAGGAAGGAGAGAAGTATTTCAAATACATACTAGAAACATGCCTCTTGATAAGAAGATCTCTTTAAAAGAATTTTCGCAAATTACTCACGGGTTCGTAGGAGCAGATATTTCTGCAGTGTGTCGAGAAGCTGCTATGTCTGCTTTGCGCCGATACTTACCAAAAATTGATTTAGAATCTGAAATTATTGATCCTGAATTATTAGAACAAATTGAAGTGACAAAGGAGGATTTTGAGGAGGCATTAAAAGAAATTCTACCATCTGGAATAAGAGAAGTGTTTGTAGAAGTTCCAAATGTTCCATGGGACAAGGTTGGAGGTTTAGAAGATTTAAAACAAAAATTAATTGAAGCTGTTGAATGGCCACTCTCTCATCCTACAATATTTAGTCGTATGGGAATTACACCTCCAAAAGGAATTCTACTTTATGGACCGCCAGGTTGTGGGAAAACTTTACTAGCTAGAGCAGTAGCCACTGAAAGTAAAGCTAATTTCATTTCAATTAAGGGCCCCGAACTATTATCAAAATGGGTAGGAGAATCTGAGAAAGCAATAAGAGAAGTTTTTCGTAAAGCAAAAATGGCATCTCCATGTATCATCTTTTTTGACGAATTTGATTCGATCGCACCAAGTCGAGGCAGACATACTTCTGATTCTGGAGTTACAGAGAAAGTTTTATCTCAATTTTTAACCGAGTTAGATGGTTTAGAAATTATGAAAGATATAGTAGTGATTGCTGCTACAAATCGTCCTGATATCCTAGATCCAGCATTAATACGACCTGGCAGGATTGACAGAATACTTCTTGTTCCCGCTCCTGATGAATTAGGAAGACTTGAAATTTTAAAAATATTTACTAAAGAAATGCCTTTAGCTAGTAATATAGACATAGAAGATTTAAATGGTTTAATTATTGGTTTTTCTGGAGCAGATATTGAAACATGGTGTCGCGAGGCTGCTATGATTGCTCTAAGAGAAAATATTAGAGCAAGAAAAGTTTCATTAGAACATTTTAAAGAAGCAAGGAAATTCATTAATCCAACTTTAACAACAGAAACACTATCATGGTACGAGAAATTCGAAGAAAAACTAAGAAGCCGAAGGATCGAGGAATCTAAAGAGGATCGATTGTTTGTTTAAAACTCGTAAAATTAATTAGAAAATAAATATTTCTTAATATAGATCTCTATTTCTTATTTTAGAACAGGTGGTTGTTATAGAAACTTATCGTTGGAATCAAAAACCAGTAATGAATTCAATTATAGATATTTTAGTTAAAAATAAAGGAGAAATATTAGATAAAAGACTTGAAGAACTACTCAAAAAGGAATTTCCCTTTATAAATTCATTAATATTAGAAGAACTCTTTCTGAAATTGGAGAGTATGTCAATTATTCACGTATTTCGCGTCTCTAAGAACAAGAAAATGATAGTCTTGAATAAAAGAGGAACTGCTATTAAAGAGGAAATAGTAAATAATCTTTAATTTAAAAAATTCAATTTTTTCAGTTTATCATATTTCGTTTTTATGCCAGTTAAGACAATATTGAGCTAAAGATAATTCCTCATTTTTAGATTTGAATTTTCTTTTCCTAACATTAATAAATACTGGATAATTTACTGCATTTCCCATTATAATCATTTCTCCCACACCTAAACGTGAAATCATACTTACATATTCTTTAGTAATTGCTTCAGAACTGTCCATTAGATGTTTTAAATCATATGGATTTTTTAGACTTAATATTAATTTAGAATTACATTGGGATAATGCCGTAGTACTTAATTTTTTTGGTCTTTGACTAATTAAGCATAAGCACGCCATAAATTTCCTTCCCTCTCGAGCGATCATCTCAATGATGGGTTTTGAAATTGCTTTTGATTGGGCCGCTTCAGGACAAAATTGATGTGCTTCTTCTATCACTAATAGATATGGAGGAATATTATTCATTCTACGGAGATTAAATAGTCTATTACAAATATAATCTACAATAATTTGTTTTTTCCTAATACTAATTTCATTCTGAAAGTTAAAAATGGTTAATTGCTGGCTTTCTACTACTTTATTTATTATCGGATTTTCTTGAGGACCAAACAGATTTAATCTTTTTAATTCTGATAGCCATCCTAATAATGCTTGTTTTGTACTTCTATTTCCATCAGATTCTCCTTCAATCAATGAAATAATATCATGTATTGTAAATCTTTTCTTTTTTTGTTTATCATTATTTAATTTTTTTATGTATTTTGAGAGTTCTCTTACTTGAACATGTGAAATTTGTTGTTGGTATTTCTTAAAGACATATGCTGATAAATTAGGTGTTCCAATTTGAAAGTAAGAAATATCTTGGATCTTTATTTTATCTTTTAATTCAGGAATATCTTTTAAATATATATATTCACCATGAACATCAAATAATATGATCGCAGGTGTACCAGAGTCCTCCTTCCTAGATAATAATTCTTCTATAAGAATTGATGTCAGATAACTTTTTCCTCCTCCAGAAATTGAGAGTATAGCAAAATGTTTATTTAATAGTCTGTTCATATTTATTTTTGCATTAGAATTAGTTACTTTTACATAACCTAAATTCAAACCATCTTCATTATCAAATCCAAGAAATTTATGGAGAATTTCTTCTTCCACAACATATACGCCCTCTCCAGGACTAGCCGGATATGTCATCCGTTGAACTCTATCGATTTCTTTTAAGTTTTCATCTTTAAACCGAACCACTCCCAAACAATTTACAATTGCTAGTGCAAATTCAAAATCTTTACTTGGAAAAAGACCTTTAATGATGTTAGGATTGTCATTATTATTATAAGCTTTAATTGTTAATGCATCAGTAAAATATTCATTTAATACAACAATTTCCTCAATAACCCCTATTAAAAACCCTTCATTAGATTTTGTATATACAAATAATCCTTTTTGGATAAAAATACCATCTTGTCTTCTATTTATTACAAAAGGAAATTTAGATACATTGGGTAATTGTAAGTAGTTAAATACAGTTCCAACTTTAATTGCCATATTATCAAATAGGACAAATAAGACTAATTAAAATAATTATTTGAGTTTATTAGAGATAATATTGACATAAAAAAAATAAAAGAGCATAAAATTTCTAATTTAATAAAAAAATGTAGGGTATTATTACTTCTGTTCCTTTTCTATGGCTCCAATTAATCTTAAGATGAGATAAATTCCATTCTTCCAGAAAAAAATAAAAAACAATGAAACTCCAACAATCGTAAAGATGCCAATTCCAATAAATAAAACCCAAGGTCCTGTACTTCCTAAAAACGCTAGAAGTGATGAGGATCCTCCAGCAGAAATATTAAATAATTCTAAGATAACGGCAAAAATAACGCCTATTATAATAGCTATTAAACTGATAATTAATCCACCAGCTGCAATTTTCACATCAATACGATTTTTATATTTTTCCTCAAGCTCTCTTTTTTTATAAATAAAATTTATCAATGATTTCGAAGTCTTCTTAAATAGTCCAAAGAAGAAAATCAACAAGAAAAATAAGCCCGCTAATAGTCCTCCAATAATAGCTATCTGATAACCTAAATTAAGTTCTAAAAACATTTCCCATTTTCCGGTTGTTCCGATAAAGATATCAGCAAATGTCCATACTACCCCTCCTATTGTGACTAGACTCGCACAAACTATTGATATGTAAAATATTAAAGCTATTATTTTTTGATTCTTTGAATATTCTTTAACTACGGGTGAAGAATTATATTCCATTTTTTTCACTCTTTATACTTTTTCTTCTCTAATTCTTTTTGTATTATAAAAGAACTTATGCTAATATAATACTAAGAAGTTTTGATTATAGAAAAGATAACATTTTACCTATATAAAATTGATTATTATATGGAAAGTCTTTGTTCTCAATTAAGATCTCTATTTTGAAAGTATATCATTGAATTTCTGATATAAATTTTTACTACTAATATAATCGTACATTTGATATGAAAGACTGTACAACTTTTGATAGAATACATGTCGATCATTATTCGGAAGCCATTTTTTATCTACTTTACATAAGTTCTCGGCTGCTTTCGTAATATCTGGAAAGATTGCTGCTCCTGAAGCAGCTAATATTGCTGCTCCTAATGATGTTGATTCTTCAATAATATTTCTGACACATGTAATTCCTAAAACATCGGCGTAAATCTGATTCCAGAAATCAGAACGAGAACCGCCTCCAGTTAGCCTTAATTCTTTTGGTTCAATTCCCAATTCTTTAAAGACTTCTATATTTTTTCTTATTTCAAATGCTACACCCTCAAGCACAGCTCTATAAAGATCCTTACGTTCATGTCCCAAGGCTAATCCAAAAATTATTCCTTTTGCAAGTGGATTCCAATGTGGTGCCCCAGAACCGACGAAATGAGGGATAAGGATTAATCCATTTGCTCCAATAGGAGATTTCTCCGCTTCTGATGTAATAATATCATAAGGATCTTGGCCTTCTTGAGCTGCTGCGCATTCAGCATGCCCGATTTGATCCCTAAACCACCTTAGTACAGCTCCAGTTGTAAAAATACTGGCTTCTTGAACCCAAGTACCCGGAACTGCATGGCAACTACATAAAACTCGCTTCTCGGGATCGAATTTTGGTTGAGATAAAAAGGCTAAAATAAAACTACCAGTTCCCGTAGTGCATTTTATATCTCCAGGAGAAACAACTCCCACACCTAAAGCTGCGGATTGTTGATCTCCAGCCCCAGTTACAACTAATGTTTTTTTATCGAATGTTATTTCATCATTATCTATTTCTCCAATGTCAACTCCACTTTCTAAAGCTTCTGGCATTTTGTCTAAATCTATTCCCAATTCTGATGCAATTTCCTCGGAATATGACATTTTGTTAATATCAAATAACATTGTACGTGATGCATTTGAAAAGTCTGTAGTGAAATTGCCAGTTAATTTATGAATAATAAAGTCTGAAACGAGTAAGAACTTATGAGCTTTTTGATATATTTCTGGTTTTTTATCTTTAAACCATAGTATCTTTGTCGCAGAAAAATATGGATCGATTGTTAATCCTGTAGTTTCATAAATTTTGTCTATGCCTATTTTTGATTTTATAAACTCTACCTGATCTATTGTTCTTCTATCTTGCCAGACTATTGCATTATGCAGAGGTTTACCATCTTTATCAACAGGGACAATAGTTTCACGTTGATTAGTAACAGAAAGGCTTACAATATCCGTTTTATCAATACCACTCTTTTTAATTGCTTGTTCAGTCGTTTTTTTAATGGATTCCCACCAAATATTGGCATCTTGTTCTACAAATGATGGAGAAGGATAATAACTTTCCCATTCTTGATAATCACTAGCAATTATAGTACCTGCTAAATCAAAAATATAAGTTCTACATCCTGTTGTTCCCAAATCTAAGGCTGCAACAAACATGTTTAAAATAATTTATTCTAATTTTAATTTTTATAATAAGATATATATCAGATTATTGAATAAAAATCATTTTAAAGCATCTTAATAGAATATTATGATATATTATAATTTTTGATACCCACAATAAGGACATTTTAATTTAATAAATCCTACATTGAATCCCTTTATTTCTGTGATTAATTTATTACAATTTGGGCAACGAAATGAATACTCAGGAAACCATTGTCCTTTAACATTTGGCATCTGCTTAAGAATATTTTCAAACTTAAGTTTCTCTAAATTTGCCTTACTTATTTGGAAAAATTGCTGTTCTTGAGCAATCGATTTTCCTTTAGGTGCTAAAACCATTAAGAATTTCATTTTTTTGGGATTATTCAGTAAAGAAAAAGTTCGAAATATTGCTTCTTCTTTATGTTGACTAAATAATCTGACTAGCTCTGGTGGAGCTAATGCTACTAAAGTTGCCTTTGAATCTTTTATTTCATCTTTAACTTTTTGAAATAAGAATTGGAATATTCTTCTTTCATTATCCATAGCCCACATTAAATTCCAAGGTTTAATGTCGTAATCTTCATTATTAGGCCCAACAATTCTCTTAATACACTCAACCCAGGAATAATGTGTGAAATTGTATAAATTTGAGAGTAAATCATCGAAAAACTCAGGTTCGATTACGGGAAATGTTTTAAATATATTCCTCAATGAGTATAAGTTAACTTCAGTTAAGGTTTCTGAATTAAGCGAATCCCAAGGAGTTAATGTAAATACTTTGAAAAAATTCATTTGCTTCATGTTCTTTTATGATTAATAATATAATATCAATAGATTGCATGTTTAAAAATGAACTTTATATTTTAAATTAACAATTTTTAAAAATTACATTCAATATATTATCTCGTATGACTACAGTTTGGGATACTAAAGCAGATGCAGTACATGAAGGAGATAATCTTAGAGACGTCTCACCTATAATCGAAGAAACTAAAAAAGATGAAAATGGTATTATACACTATAAATTCACTAAGAATATGTTTAATAATCCTTGGTACAAAATTCCTAATGATGATTTAGAGTTATTTAGAAAGTATCTAGATGGCGGATCAAGAAACTATCCTTCCGATGGGAGTATTCCTTGTGACATTGTTGCAGGCGAAGCAAGAAAAATTTTAAAATATATAAATGCTTGTTCTGAAGATTCAGATCATCCCTACTGTGAAAGCGCTAAAAAGGCTTTAAAAGATGGA
Source organism: Candidatus Thorarchaeota archaeon (assembly GCA_048883045.1). Lineage (GTDB taxonomy): Archaea > Asgardarchaeota > Lokiarchaeia > Sigyniarchaeales > SOKP01 > Loki-b32. The sequence continues at coordinate 12,142 of JBHLRA010000046.1, forward strand.
AAGAAAGCAATGGTTCGAGGTACTTTAAAACTTTACCTAGGTAAATTCACTTCAAGAGATTGGAGAAGGAAACGCTTTACAGATGATATAGATTTCTGGTGCTTTCAGGTAGATGTTTTAGAGTATGCTTTAAAAGAATGTGGATGGATAAAAAATAAAGAAACGGGTGAGTTTGAAAAGCAAGTTCAATGGACTAATCCTGATACTGGTGAAGTAAGATATGAAGCTCTCTGTGCTGCTAATAATTTAAATCAATTACTTGATTTTGGCGCTGGAAGTTATCTTGAAGGAACTGGTTTGAAAGAGATTTTCAATAAAAAGTTGAAAAGAGGTCATGATGTTGATCTAAGTGATATAATGAATGTCGCTTTACATAATAGAGAGCTTATAGAGGGTACTAAATCCGAATGGAATGAAGTTTGGGAATCTTTTGATGCAGCAACTAATACAAGAAATTCTAGAATCACTTCGAATCTAATTAGCTTATGTAGATATTCATTAGGTACCGCTGATTACTTGGAAAGGGTGAGTAATGCTATTAATAAACATCATGAAAAAATTCTTGATGTAAATGAGTATTTAGATAGAGATTTAGAAAAGATTTGTAAAATTTCAATTCATTGGATGGAATATTTAAAAGAAAATGGACCTGCTGATACGAGAAATATGATTCATGATTTTCTACTTGAACAGATAGACGAAAAGAAGAATCAAGCAAATAATTTAAGAGATTTTACAGCAAAAGTCTTGAAATTACTTAATTCAAAATATAAATACCTCAATATTGCATTTGATATTGAATCTTAAACCATAATAGATGGGTTTTATCTAATAGATATTTCCTTATCAAATTCATGCAAATCCTCATCTCTAGCTATGGTTTCTTTTGAAAAGCGAGTTTTTGAAATACCATGAAGTAACCAAAAGCCTATCATAGCTATAAAAGATAGAATCCCAGTAAAATACCACACCCAATTTGGTCCAATATATTCTATAACTAATCCAGCAAGTAAAACCCCAAACACATTTGGTACCGCCCAGTGGAATCCATAAACTGCCATATATCGTCCTCGCTTATCTTCAGTAGCAAAAAATGCAACAGCGGCTTGTGAAATTGGTATTTCGATCATTTCTCCTATAGTAATAATTACCATAGCAATAAAAAACATAAATACCTCAGAGACAAAACCATACATACCAAATCCAATCATATAAAAAAGAGCTCCAAGCATCATCATCTTCATAGGAGCATATTTTGAGATCTTCTTCGTTATCCAGAATTGAAAAATGACTACCATAATAGCATTCATACCTACTAACCAGCCAAAATTCTGCACTGGAAACCCATGAACATCCCGTAAAAATACGGAAAGAGTACTACTTAATTGCATGTAAACTAACACTGTTAAAGAGGATATAATGAGAAATAACACGAATATCCAATCCTTTAGCACTTCCTTGTATCCTATAATAGTTTTTAATACTGATACTTCAGGTTCATGATCTGGTTTTTGAGGTTTTGTCTCTGGAATGACGATAAATACAATAATAGCAGTAATTATACTACTTATAGCATCTGCTATGAACAATAACATAAAGGATTGGGCAGCTAATATACCTCCAAAAATAGGACCAATTACTGCAGAAAGATTAACCATCACTCGCAAAATTCCGAACCCTTCTGTTTGTTTTTCTTTTGGTAAGAGATCCACTACCATCGCTTGTCTTGCAGGTCCTCCAAAATTGCCTATTAATCCTAAAAAAACTGCAACTATAAAAAACAAATGCAAGTCATTAATTACTCCCATCAAAATGCTTCCAACTCCACTTACCACCAAACCAAACAAGATCAATATACGACGACCATATTTATCAGCTAATGCTCCTCCGATCATACCACCGAATATATCTCCTGCTGAGAATATTGAAAAGAGAAATCCTACTTGGATCATCCCCACTCCAAAATGCTCCGTTATGTACAAAGCAAAAAAGGGGAATAATAAAAATGTACCTAACCTATCAATGAAAGTGGCAAGAACTAGCACCTTAAATGAATTAGGATATTCCTTGTATATCAGTTTAATCTTCGTGAACATTAATATAGTCCCTATTTAAAAGTTCAATAGTAAAAAGTATAAAGTTATAGTTTTTAGAGATATATTCACCATAGAATATATCTATATATATCCTTAATGTGTTTAAAATTATTGTTATTCATTTAACACATAAAGTACTAATTTCAAAACAAAAACAGAAAAAACCCTGTTAATTATTCTTTTATTTTAGATTATTGATAAGATTTAAAAAACGTGTTTATCATTCAATTGATGGGACGCTGTATTCAAGGAATTCATCCTCAATAGATGCCTCTTCTTCTGAAAACAGGTCTTTAGTAATCCCATGGAGTGACCAGAATCCAATTGTTGATATTAAAGATAGAATTCCAGCTAAATACCACACCCAATTTGGTCCAATATACACCATAATTAGTCCAGCTCCCAAAGCTCCAAACATATTCGGAATCATCCATTGAAAACCATATACTGCCATATAACGACCTCGCTTATCCTCTGAAGCGAAAGATGCTGCTGAACTTTGTCCTGTTGGATAAACAATACATTCTCCTATAGTAATGATAGCCATCGCGACAAAGAATAGATAATACTCTGAAATAAACCCATACATACCAAAACCGATCATAAGAAATATGGTTCCAAAAGCCATTACTTTCATGGGGGCATATTTTGAAATCCTTCTAGTAATCCAAAATTGAAAAAAAACTACCATAGCTGCATTCATACTTAACAATAAACCAAAGCTTTGCTCGGGAAATCCATGATAATCCCGTAAGAATACTGCTAATGTACTATTCATTTGCATGTACACTAAGACTGTTATCGCAGATACGGAAAGAAATAATAAATATTTCCAATCTTTTAACACGTCTTTATAACCACTAAGAGTTTCTATAATTGATTCTTCTGATTTTTCTTCACTAATTTGAGGTTTAGTCTCAGGAATAACATAATATACAATGAAAGCAGTAATTATACTACTCAAAGCGTCTAAAATAAATAATAACATATAGGATTGAGATGCTAAAAATCCTCCAAGAAGAGGACCTATCACTGCTGAAAGATTAAAGGCAACTCGTTGAATACCAAATCCTTCTGTCTGTTTTTCTTTAGGAAGTAGATCCACTACCATTGCTTGTCGTGCAGGGCCTCCAAAACTTCCTACTAAGCCTAAAAATGCTGCAAGTATATAAAAAATATACAAATTATCAACTAAACCTAACAAAACGCTTCCTATCCCACTTACAATTAGCCCGAATAAGATCATTGTTCGACGACCATATTTATCAGCCAAAGCTCCTCCAACCATACCACCAATTATATTTCCTACTGAGTTGATTGATAGCAGGAATCCTACTTCAATCATTCCAACGCCAAAACGCGATGTTATATACAGTGAGAAAAATGGATACAATAAGAAACTTCCTAACATGTCTATGAAAGTGGCTAAAGTCAACACTTTAAATGCTCTTGGATATTCCCTATATGTACTTTTAATTTTTGTAAACATGATACATCCTCTTATTAAGATTTGAATTTAGAAGAGTATAGAGGTATAGTTTTTAGAAATATAAAATTGTTAAATATTCCAAAAAGATGCTATACTGTAGTAAAAATAATAATTAGAAGTATATATAGTTTAAAATTTTGAACTTAGAACGAACTATGAACTTGAAAAACTCATTATTAAATTCAAAAATTAGATTTGATTATTATTTTTATTGAATCCATCATTACTTATTCGCAATATATCTTTATGAGAAGTTTAAAAATGTATGATTATCTACTAAGTGAAGAAAACAAACTGTTCAGAGAAGAAGTACAAACTTTTGTAAAAAATGCAGTTACTCCTTCATTATTAAAAAAAATGGATAGGGATGAGATTCAGTATCCTACTGAATGGTTAAATGCTTTAGCTAAACAAAATCTTATAGGAATAAGATTCCCAAAAGAATATGGTGGACGGGGATTGAATTGGGAAAGTGAAATAATTGCTCAAGAAGAAATTGGAATATTGGGGAGCTCCCTCGCATGTTTATTTTCTCTGCCCAGTATATGTGGGGAAGCGCTAAATATATTTGGTACAGAGGAACAAAAGCAGAAATATCTTAAACCTATGTGTGAGGGAAAAAAATTCACTGCTGAAGCATTAACTGAGCCTAGAGGTGGATCTGATTTCTTTGGAGCTACATCTACAGCAGTAAAAGATGGGGACCATTATATCTTGAATGGAGAAAAACGTTTTGTAGTAGGAGCGGAAGGTGCAGATTTCTTTTTAGTTTATGCAAAAACCGATTTAGAACCAGAAGCGGATCCTCATAAGGCGTTAAGTTTATTTATAGTAGATAGGACTGATGATGTATCTGTTGAATATATTTATGGTATACTTGGGACTAGAGGTGGTGGTGCCGGCAGAATAAAATTTAATAATGTTATTGTTCCTAAAGAAAATATTATACTTGAGGAAGGTGCTGGTGGAAAGATATTCTATCAAATGATGGTTCCAGAGCGTTTAACTACAGCTTCAGGGTTTATTGGGCTTGCAAGAGCTTGTTTAAGAATTGCTACAAAATACAGCACTAAAAGAAAAGCATTTGGACAAACTATAAGAAATTTTCAAGGAGTGAGTTTTCTTTTAGCAGATAGTATTACCTTATTAGATGCCACACGAGCTATAGTTTATAATACTGCAAAAAGTATTGATGCTGGAGCTCCACCTGCTCTTCAAAGAAGATTAGTCTCGGAATCAAAAAAATTCTCAACTAAATCATGTTGGAAAGTAATTAATAATTCTATGCAAATAATGGGGGGAATTGGTTATACAACAGTTTATCCTATTGAAAGATTATTGCGAGATGCTAGAATAGGTGAAATATGGACGGGAACAACGGAAATAATGAATTTGATAATCCAACATGAATATTACAAGGAAATATTAAGTGAAAAATGGCTTGGGCGTGATACTGAACTAGATGCTCTGGATGCTGAGGCTGAAGAAGAAAAACATTATGGTTAAAATTAATTTAAAGTAAATGACAGGAAAGCAATCCAAGATCAATTTGAAAGAGAACATTTCTAGATAATTATTTTATAAAACTAAATAATTTCATTAGGTAATCTTCGTAAAAGTTGAGTTTCACGATCATTCCAAGGTTTTGACTTCTGAATAGTCAACGGTAATTGTACTCTTTGTCTCAATTACTTCTCCAATTATCAATACTTTTTTATCTAAAAATTCATGTAAGACAGGATCTTTTTGCCAAAGATGAGTTTTTTTCCTAACAAGAACTTCAGACCATCTTTTTTTATAATCATCCAA
>JBHLRA010000047.1:0-6277 GCA_048883045.1 Candidatus Thorarchaeota archaeon
TCAATATGATCTATATTTTGTAGATCATGAGTTGACATCTCAGCTAGAAAAATTGAGATAATAGACATTATGATTCCACCAATAAATAATCCTAGACAAATACTAAACAAAATGTCATAAAAATAATTATACAAGAAACCAGTAAATGTAAATACTAACCCAACAATTATGATTAAGAATGAAAATATACTTTGCTTTTTTTTCCAATGGTTTATAGATATTTTAGATAACGTTCTTGTTTCTACCATAAGTTTAATTTTATTTAATTACAAAAGAATTAAAACAACTATAAACTATAATTCAATTCCACATTGATGACAAAATTTGGCATCCCTATCAACTTTTTCACCACAATATCTACAATAATTTACATCTGAAACAATTGGGATTTCCCTTTTAACTTCTGTATAAAATGGTTCTTCAGGTACTCTATGATTAGAGTTTCGTACTCTATAAGGATTTTGAAGATCTAACTCTTGACTTTCAATGGATTTCATATGTTCCATATGCTCATCTTTATATCTTTGAGTAGTAGTACTCATTGATGATGCAATAGCTGCAATAATTGCAACTATGATTATAAATCCCCCAGCTCCACTTATTAAAATGAATATTGGAAATACGGTAAATCCTTTAAAGGGCACAAAAAAGAACATAAAAATTAATCCCAACACTAAAAGAAAAATTATTGCTGCGATAATTGCCCCACTAGATCTTCTTCTATGATATCTATTTCGCCTATTTGCGACTATACATGGAACCCACGCCATTTTTTTATCTCTTTTTTATATTTCCTTATATATTTTTATAATTTTTTTTGTTATACAATATATCTTTATATATTAGTATATTTAAATGTTACGATATTTTAAAATTCTTTTTAATAAAGCGGGAAATCCCAAAATTTAAATATTGAGAAATATATATTAATATATATAAATAAATAGTAATTTGCGAAGAATTAAGTATTCTTTTTATATATAATTTTATATATTCAAAAAAATATTTTACGAAGCGCTTTTACCCTTTAATAAATAAAATTAAACTTTATTAATATAAAGATATATATTCACTAGCATAGATACTAATAAAAATAATTTATGAATAAATGAGTTGGTTTTAATGGCTAATAATGACGAAAAAACAAACAACTCTCTAAAAGAAGATATTAAGGAACCTGAACCTAAGGATAAACCTATTTATGTGAAAGTTAGTGATGAGACCAGGAGTTTAATTGATAAATATAAAGAAAAAGGAACAACAATATCCGATTTAGTACGAAATGCTGTTAAATGCTATGATGACTTCAATTCGATCTCAGCCGAAATGCATGCTATTATTGATAAATTTAAAGAGGAAGGTGAAACCGATATTTCATTTATTCAACGAGCGATTAAATATTATGGGGATCAGAAAGAACTCGATCGGGACCTCTGGGTTCGAGCAAGAGAAGAAATGAAAATGATGTTAATAGGAAAAACAACATTTAACCAACTTATCCATGCCGCTGAAATGCCAGAAGATGGTTTGGAAAAACCTTGGCGGAAAAATGTAGCAATTGATCTAATTTTATGGTATAATGATGCAAAACCTCTAAAAAATCTTTCAATTGAACAAATAATTAAAACAGTCCAAAAGATGTGGGTTGTAGCGAATTATTTTCATACAATTGATGTTGTGAAAGAAAGTGAAGATGAGTTTCATATTCTTTTCAGACATAGACAAAATAAACGTTATAGTTCTTATTGGTTAGGTTATTTCACAGAATTATTTATGTCAGAAGAGATACCATTTAAATGCGAAGTAGAAGGACAAACTTTTGATGAGTCAATATCTATGATAATAAAAGTAGGATATAAAAAATAGAAATTAATTTTTAAGAATTTTCTTACTTAATCTCTTAAACTGGAGTAAATCTTTTTTACCCTAACTCTTGGAATTCTTTTTCTGAAGGATGAGTTATTTCTTTTACTTTCCGGGTGTCATGATAACAAAAATCACAATATTCATCACCCATCATGATTGTTTTTGTTCTTGTGAGGATGAAATTAGGATTTAAATTTTTTGCTCCTTGGAAGTCTGAATAGCACAACATAGCATAACACAATTCTGATTCAAAATCCTTCAATAATTCAGCCCATGCACATTTTTTAACTTTATAGAGTAATCTTTCTTTGTCTAAAGGACCAGCAACACTTTCCTGCATTTGCCATCTTCCTAGATTATTTTTAAAACGATCCATAGATTCTGTAAATGAATCTACATAATTCTTTGGATTATTTCTTGAAAGACTCACTTCATCTGTTAGCTTTTTAGTATATTCAATTGCTTCTTCACGAGACATTATCTTTAATAGTATAGATGTAAAAAAATATTCAAATTGGGTGAAAGCATGTACAAGATCTATAGCATCGATTTCAATTTCATCATCAATAGAAGCAAGGTCATACTTATCATAATTTACTAAAGACAACACATGATTTTTACTTCCATTCACTATAATAGGAAATTGATTAAGGATATCATAATCAGATTGAAAAGTAACATCATAATTTTCTATCTTTCCATAAAATACCTTTAAATTATCAACTAAAGTTGGAAATGAATCAGGCATATCATCTTTTATTTTTTTTAAGAATAAATTTAGACCATTTAAACAAGGTGAAATAACATCTCGAATTTTGTATGCAAGTTTTGCCTTCTCATTATAAATTCCTATCGTATTTTTCATATTACATCAAATTATCTTTTTTATGTGATTTCAAACCTTTTGCTCTATAAATAGATTAATATGATGAACTAATGTTGAAGTGTAAACTAAAAATGAATTACTATTTAAGGAAAAACATCTTAAAAATAGAAAAGATTGAATTCAAAAACCTATTTTAAAAATATTTTTTATTACTATTATTATCTCTTAAATCTTCGTTTAATCATATTAGAATAATCAAATCCACAAGGAGTGTTTCGAAAACTCTCGACTTTTTGCAGTATATCACTTTCTCTTCTGAGCTTTTGTAGCTTTGCAGCTTTCATAACTTTATCTTTTTTCTCTTTCTTAAAAATACGTAGCATATTTTATCGATACCTTAATCTATGATATTTTTAGAATTTCATTTTTTAAAAAAATCTTGAAGTTTTTAGGATTTTTTTTCCAATTCATCCATTTCAGCTAATAGTTTTAATTTTTTCTCCTTCCACTCCTCTCTAATTTTAACATCACAGAAACAAGTATGAATCGCTCTTTCTCCAGGTTGGAGACTGTCTCTAGCTAATTCAAATTCACCTATCTCTTTATAACATTTTGCTAACTGGATATAAGTGTTATATGTAAACCAACCCAAGGGCTCAATCTCTAAGGCTTTTTTAAGTATTTTAATAGCTTCCTCGTATTCTCCGAATTCAGTTAAGGCTTCCCCATATGAATCATAATAATTACCATCATTAGGATCAAGCTTAATCAGTAATCTGCCTGCTTCGATAGCTTCTTCCTTTTCACCACGATATAAATGCCAGTATAATTTATGATTTAATAGATGATGATCTTCTTCATTTTGCTCCCATAATTCATTAACTATTTTTGATCCCTCATTGTACCTATTCATCTTTTTATACAGAAAAGATTTGTGTGTAAGCAGTTTTGTTTTATGTTCTGGGAACAATTCTATATCCTCATCTACTAACTCTAATGCCTCGTCCATTCTATCACTATCATGTAAGATATTGTATTTCATCCAGTGTATATGGAGATCTTTAGGATCGAGTTCAATAGCAGTATCAATTGCCTCAAGAGCATCTTCAAATTTATTTAATTGGTTTAATATAAAACTTTTAAAATGCAAGTATTTTGATTTATTAGTAGGGATATCCTCTAATTCAATTGCTTGGTCAATATTGCGTAATACTTCATCTACCCTTGTTTTCTCGGAGTCTACTTGGTAAACTATTTTATAACCTAATGTCAAGGCTCTTGTTATAAATGATACAGGATGATCAGGAAAAACATTTCGTAATTTATTACTAATTACAAGAGCTTCATCGAACTGAGCTAATGTTAAATGACAATATATTTTGATATAATTATAAGGAATGTAAAATTCCTCGTCTCGTCTATTCGGATAGTCTTCAAATGTTTCTTTTAAAAAGTTAATAGCACTTTTATGTCTATTAGATATAGCTAAAATTAAGGCCTTTAAAAATAGAAGATCAAGATTGTCAGGATCAGATTCAATTTTACTATTTATCCTATTCAATGCTTTTTCAGAATCCTTTTTTTGTTTCATTAAAAACTTTGCGTCTTCGAACATTTTCTTTATTCTCGGTGAAGAAAAAAGAGGTAAGACCATTAATATTGAATAATCTATATAATATTTGAATTCTGCTTGTTCTACTAAATTAAAATTGGGATTATAAGCTTGAAATACTTCAGGAATATCTCGCCACGCAACTCCTTCTAACTTATCTAATGTATCCACTAATTTTCTTTCAGTTTCTATTCGATATGCTAAATAATTAATATATTCTGGTAGAAAGTCTCTTAATGCATCTCTTAACTCAGAATTAAATAAAGACTCACATAACTCATCCAAGATACAATTAATTATATGATCTAATCTCATTGAAGGTGTTCTGTTAGGAGTAGTTCCATACAGCTTGTTCAAATATGTAAGTGCAGTAACATGCTCCTCTGTTATTGCACTCAGAATTTTTTCTATTTTCTCATTTGCCTGAAAATAATAAAATTTTTCTTTGTCAGCCTTTAATCCAAAAAATTTAGTAGTATAGACATTCTTTTCAACAATTTGGCGAATATTAAATTTTAATTCTAATAAGTTAATATTATACTTCTTGGAAAACTCTTCAGTCGAAATGTAAAATGGATATTGATTTGGATGATTCATTGAGAGAAATAACAGCACTTTATTGAAATCCTCTTCTGAATCTAATGATCCTTTTAAAGTCGCATAAGGTAATTTGAGAACATTTGTTAAAAACCGAAATTTAATGTCGCCATCCTTTATATTGTATTTTTCGAAAAATGTAATTGTTTTTTTTGTAATTTCCTCAATTCTCTTGCTTTCTTCATTTAAAATCGATTGGCGGTCTAAATCGTATAATTTTAGTATCCTCGAATATTCTGATTTCCCTTTTTGCGTTATTCTGTATTCTTTATTCTCTTTTCTAATGATCTCTGATTTTTGGAGTTCATTAAGATTTTTTGATAAACTGGATTGATTAATCCTTAAAGGTTCTTCTATAAAGTCGCTCCATTTACAAAAAGTATTGTTATAGACCATCCACAGAATCCAATGATCATAATTTCTTTCATTTGTTATTACTTTGGGGGGATAATTTAGTTTTCTCTCTCCATCTTTTGCTTTAGATAGTTGATTATATCGCTCCGCACCTTTAGAAGTTATTCGATATACTCCTCTTTCCACTTTTTGTATAAATTCATCCGAGATTAACCCTTTTAGGTAATATGATAAAGTAGATTGTGGGATGTTTACAGGTTCTTCTTTAAAATTAGACCATTCAACAACATCATTATTTTTTAGCATCCAAAGTATAACATGTTCTAAGTTTGGACGCTCTACCCCTATAGTTCTAAAGATTTCTTCTGGGGGATAGTTGATTTCTTGAGTTCGACTCATAAAATTCACACTAAAGTCCTATAATAAAATATAGTAACAACTCTTATTTAAAAGTTTCGTATTCATTTAGTTATACGAACTCCAATTGAACTCCGAACTACTAATGAACTATATGCAACAAAACTATATATTGAAGTACAAACTTAAAATAATTAGAAAAAATAAAATAAGAATTATAATAAATTGGAGGAAAAAAATAATGGCTCAAGCAGTAAAGAATAAAGATGTAAGAAAAAATTGTGTTGATGTTGAAAAGGTTATTATAGAATGCCTTTCTGATTTTGAAAACAAAGATACTATAAAGATATCGGAGCCAATCAATTCAAAGAAGCTTAATAAAGAGCTTCTAAATTTCAGATCCGAATATAATACGAAATTTGCTCAGGAATTAAGTAATATTAATCAGGTCAAACAGACCTTAGTTTACAAGAATTATGCAATTTATTAACAAAATCACATATAAAAAAACAAAAAAGAGGTTAAAAAAAAATGAAAAAGGGAGAAGCAACAATAATAATCAAAAATAGTTCAATGGACTATAATTTGACATATATAATTCATTAATTTTTTTTTTAATTTTTATCAAAATCAAGATAATTTTCTTTTCCATGTCCATATTGAAA
>JBHLRA010000047.1:6377-14337 GCA_048883045.1 Candidatus Thorarchaeota archaeon
ACATATATAATTCATTAATTTTTTTTTTAATTTTTATCAAAATCAAGATAATTTTCTTTTCCATGTCCATATTGAAAAAAGTAGTGTCCAATGAATAGGGGCGAGCCTTTTCCTCGCCCTTATTTCTTAAAAAAATTAGGTGAAAAAATGAAATTAATAGAAAAAGAATCAACAGAAAAATGTCCCAATTGTAATTGCACGTATATTATAATAGATAATGAATTGGTTTTTTGTCCTAGATGTGCATTGTCTATAATTGAGGATGTATTAGTCATCTATGAAGAAGAGGATAGTGGAAAAGATTTAGTTCAAAACTAAATTAGAAGTTCAATCTAAGTTCATCAAATCAATCTATATATTAAAAAAACGATTTAGGAAAAATAGAAACGAAAAAAATTAAATAAGGTAAATACAGATGGAAAAAATATCGAATAAAAAAACATTTCATCATTACCTCTATTTCCTATTGGGTCAGCAATTCTCAATGTTAGGGTCAATGATAGTAGGATTTGTAATTTCATGGTATTTTGCTTCTAACGTTATATATTTATCTCTTTCAGTGACCCTCATGTTTTTACCGCAAGTAATTATCCCAGCTTTTAGTGGTGTCATCGCTGATAGATGGAATAAGAAATTAATCATCGCAATCAGTGATTCAGCTCAAGCTTTATTGACTTTTCTACTTTTCATTTTCTTCCTATTAGATATTCAAAGTATAGCATTTATTCTTACAATAAATACTTTTAGAGCAGCATCATATGCCTTTCAATACCCTGCAGTACAAGCTCTTATTCCAACAATGGTTCCGAAAGAAAAGTTAAGCAGGATCAATGGTTTGAACTTTTTAAGTTCTGGATTTATTTTTGCAGTTGGCCCTATGATAGCCGCCAGTCTAATGTTCTTAATTCCGCAAACAGAAATGATCTTTCTTCTCGATATTATTACATTCTTCGTTGCGATAGTTCCATTAGTAATAATCAAAATCCCTGAAGTACACCAAACTACCGAGGAAGCAGTAAAAAAATCGATGTATAATGATTTTAAAACAGGCTTATTGACTATCAAATTGGTCCCAGGATTAATGGCCATGATTGCATTTGCCATGATCTGGAATTTTATTAGCAGACCCTGGATGGTTTTACTTCCTAATTTTATATATGATACGCATGGAGGCACTGCTTTTAATCTTGCACTATTAACCACTACTGGTCAAGTTGGAAATATAATAGGCTCACTAATTACTACATATAAGAAAACATGGCACCATAAAATTAAAATCAACATTATTGGAGGTGCTCTGTTCTTTATATGTCAAATACCAGCGATCCTCGCACCTACTGGTAATTATCTGCTTATGATAATCTCTCTCTTTCCTGGATGGGTACTCTTTCCAATTACAGTTTCTACATATTTGGCAATTTTACAAGTAGTTGTTCCAAAAGATAAAATTGGCAGAGTTATGTCTATTGATCACATGATTTCGATGGCTATTGCGCCTATAGGTAGTATCTTGAGTGGACCACTAGCATTGCTTTTTGGAATTCGGACATTGTTTCTTATAGCGGCAATTCTTGGAGTAATTCATCCTTTTATGATTTGGTTTTTCACGAAAATAAGACAACTGGAAATTATTGAACAAGAGATAATGGTGAAATCCGAAGAAGAGGAGCAAGTAGAAGAAAAGGCAAAAGTAGAAGAAATTTCGCAACCTGCAGAAGTGATTCAGGTAATAGAACCCGTAGAATAATTTTTTTTCTTTTTATTTTTAATTTTTGAAATTTTTGATTGTTAAGTATCAGTTATATTCTCAGACTTTTTTGAACCAAAAGGTCTAGATTGATATCTGAACTGAGTTAAATAGAGAAATATTTACACTTGTTATGAGTTATTATCTACCATCATTGGACAATATTATTATGTTAACAAGAAAGAAACTTCAAATATTACTCTTAAAGTTCACTACAAGTTCATATAGTTAATCTATAAATAAAAAAAGCGATTTAGAAATAATAGAAATGAGAAATTTTAAAAGAGTGATATATTCATGGCACTGACAAATAAAAAAACCTTTCGACACTACATGTATTTCTTACTTGGGCAACAATTCTCTATGTTAGGGTCAATGATTGTTGGTTTTGTAATAACGTGGTGGATGGCTGGAAATGTTATTTATCTTTCACTCTCCGTAGCTTTGATGTTTTTACCACAAGTAATCGTTCCCGCTTTTTCAGGAGTAATTGCAGATCGATGGAACAAAAAAATTATTATTGCAATATCAGATTCGATGCAAGCAGCATTAACACTTCTACTCTTTGTATTTTTTCTTTTGGATATTCAAAATATAGTTTTTATTCTTACAATCAATACATTGAGAGCGGCATCATACGCCTTTCAATATCCTACTGTGCAATCTCTCATTCCGACAATGGTTCCGAAGGAAAAATTAAGTAGGATCAATGGATTAAACTTTTTAAGTTCTGGATTCATTTTTAGTATGGGACCAATGATCGCAGCAGGGCTTATGGCATTGATTCCAGAAACAGAATTGATATTCCTTCTCGATATATTTACATTTTTGATTGCTATGGTTCCATTAATAATAATAAAGGTTCCTGAGGTTTGCCAAACTACCGAAGAGGCAGTTAAAAAGTCGATGTTTAGAGATTTTAAAACGGGATTATTAACGATCAAAATGGTACCAGGTTTATTTGCCATGATCGCGTTTGCGATGATATGGAATTTTATTTATAGACCTTGGGCGGTTCTGCTTCCTAATTTTATAAAAGACAATCATGGAGGCACTGCTTTTGATCTTGCATTATTAACAACATCAAGTCAAGTTGGTAATATAATAGGTTCACTAATTACAACCTATAAGAAAACATGGAACCATAAAATTAAAGTAAATATAATTGGTGCGGTGATCTCTTTTATATGTCAGATACCTGCGATTCTAGCTCCTACAGGGAATTTTATTCTTATGGTAATTGCTCTCTTTCCTGCATGGATGCTCTTTCCAATTACTGTTTCCACTTATTTGGCAATCTTACAAGTAGTCGTACCCAAGGATAAAATTGGTCGAGTAATGTCAATTGATCATATGATTTCTATGGCAATTGCACCAATAGCGGCACTTATTTCTGGTCCACTTGCATTACTATTAGGAATCCGGACTTTATTCCTTATTGCTGCAATACTTGGAATAATTCATCCTTTCTTGATTTGGTTTTTCACGAAAATAAGACAACTTGAAGTAATCGAAAGAGAAATCATGCTGAAATCCGAAGAAGAAGAAAAAGTAGAAGAAAAAGAAGAAGGCAAAGTGGAAGAGATTACGCAATCTAAAGAAGTAATTCAAGTCATAGAACCAATCGAATAATTTTTTTCTTTATTTTTTTAATCATTCCTATTAGTTTTTATGTTGATACTTCATATAGGAAACAATCATATTTACCAATTTATACCTGATATAAATAACCCATCCAAAAAGATTTTGAATTATAAGATTTAAATGAAATATTAAATTATTTTCAGATGAGTAAAATTTTTTACTTACGTTTCTAAGGCGGAACCAATTATAAATGACATTTTAACCATAAATAATAAAAAAAAAATAAATAAGTGTTAAAAATGGCTAAACCAACCAAAGAAGATGCATCATTATTTGTCCAAATTTTTGGTATAGGCGTTGCAGACGAGGAATTCCAGAAAGCGAGTGACTGGTTCGTTTATCAAATGAATGAAACGAATTATGATGATTTCAAAAAAAAGTATCCAGTTGGAAGTGAAGGTTACCGGTATATAATGAAAATTGGCAATTATACTGAACTTTTAAGCACACTTGTTAACCTCGAACTTCTTAGTGAAGACCTCCTGTTTGAAACTTATGGTAATATGATGTGGGAGAAATCTAAACCTATTGTCTATGGATTGCGAAAAGAACTTAATATGCCTCGCTTCTTAGAAAATTTTGAAGTCTGTGCTATGAAATATCCAAAATGGGCTGAAAATCACCCCCCTAAAGTCTAAGACACCTAAATCTTTTTTTTTTTCTTGATATTTAGACCTTGTAAACATTTTTTGGTTAGTTATGTATTAATTTTCTTGTAGCAAAAAGCAGAGAATTACGATAAGATAGTTTCAAAAATTTTTCAGAGCACTTCATCACAAGTTTACAGTTCAATTGAACTGCGAAGTACTAACCTATATATGAATTGTTTGTCTAATTATCTTTAAATAGTATGAAATCACAAATTTTTTTTTCCCTGACATGTCATGATAATAAGTCACTTTGGAATATTTTGTCAGAAAAAAATAGGTTACAATCACCTTGATAAAGCATTTTAGAGTAAATTAAATTAAAAAATAGGAGTTATTATATTGTCAGACCGGTCCAAAATTGATGATATTTTGATTGAAAGAGGTAGATTAGAAAGTGCAATACCCGCAGACTCTGATCTTAATCTAACCAATAAAGTTATTCAAGAATACGCCCCAGAAATTCAATTTATATACCAAATTAGGGATGATGAATCTGAAGAACAACAGATCAAGACGGGACGCCTTCATGAAAATCGTATTTTGGGAATATTTTTGAAATTTTATCTTGAAAACAAGATGAAGAGTACTACAAGAGAGATAGAAACTGAATATAAAAAGTATTTCAAAGAAATTGCCCGTTCTACCACTTCAACTTATTTGAATATGTTGAAAAAAGAATCTACTTTATATACAGAACGAGATGGGAGAATAGTTCATTACATTTTTCGAGAAAGTCCCCCTAAAGGAATGGAACCTTTTTGGTTTACCAGAATGTTCTGTATAGTTCCTGCTTATTTTCAACGAGGTTACGATTTCTCAATATTATATGTCAATGCCGAGAAATATATGCGACCTTATATAAATAAATATGGGGATGTTGACAAAGAGATTCTAATAAGAAATTTCAAATTTATTACAGGATTAATAATTCTTAACATTTTTAAAAATCGAAGTTCCAAATGTATAGATTGTCAGTTTAGTAAAAGGGAAGTATATAAAAAATTAGAAGAAAAGATAGGTCTTGCCCTTAAAGATAGATCTGATGTTCTACCTCCAGAAATATCAGAAGACTTAGTTGAAAAATATTCAGAAATATCAGTGTTTAATGGGATTGACATTAAAGGTGATTCTATGGATAAAATCGTCCAGGACATTTTAAGGTCTGCTGACATATATAAGAAAGATTTAGACTTTCAAATAATGGTATCTACTCGAAGAACAGCTTCAAGACTCGATCATAAAAAGGTCTTAGAACCACATGAAGTACAAGATAAATTTGTGTTTTAATCTATCAAATTGAACTTTAATTTTTTTCAAATTCTGTTTAATAATTTTTAGATTTATAGAGAATTATAATCACCTTTAAATATCATGAAAACTGAATTTTAATTAAATTGTGAAAAAGTTTTACACAACTAAAAAAGTTAGAAATTGTGAATGTTTATGCAAGAAGTAGATGAAAAACTCGAAATGTTGAGACATAAAAAAGCTGAAACTTTAATAAAACATCAAACAATGCCTAAAAACGTAATAGAAATACACTCTTCAGAAGAATTTAATAAATTATTAAAAGATTATCCCGATACACCAATTGTTATAGATTTCTGGGCAGTTTGGTGCGGTCCTTGCATGTTTTTTGCTCCAATATTCAAGAAACTTCATGGAGAATATCAAAAAGACTTTATTTTTGTAAAAGTGAATGTGGATGAAAACAACGTTATAGCAATGAAGTATGGAATAACTGGGATTCCAACAACTCTCTTTATAAAAAATAATGAAATAATAAATCAAGTTGTTGGAGCAATGAATTATGAAGGGATGAAAAAGGTATTAGAAAAGATAAAACAATGAATTGACTAAATATACTTCCTTTTTCTTTATTTTTTATTTAATAAAATGAGATGATATTTATTGGAAATAATTGATAAAAAACTCAAAGAATTTGAGATAATTGACGAAATTTTGGATAATAAAGCAATTTTTTCAAGCGAACAGCTATTTAAATGTATATTAGGGCTCAATAAAACGGAGTCGAAAGTATTTTGTTATTTATTGAAGAATAGAGATATTAGAACATCTGAAATCGCAGAAGCGTTAGAAATGGAAAGAAGTTCAATTCAAAGAGCTCTTCAAGTTTTATCTACGCTAAAATTAGTTAGACGTAGTTCTATTTCAATGAAAGATTATACCCAGAAACAAGATTTAGAGGATACTAAAAAACAAGGATATCTCTATGTATATAATGCTAAGAATATGGATTCGATAAAGAACCAATTCAAAAAATTATTGGATAAATGGCACAATTCGATGTTAAAGTATATCGAAAATCTTGATAATTTATGTGAATGTTGCGGTGTCAAATTTGACAGATGCTAAGGATTTTGAAAAATGAGAGAAAATTCTTTAAAACATATACATTACATTAAAAGGGAGCTCATCTAACTTTTCTTTGAGATGTTCTTTAAACTTTCTCGAAACAGGTTCAAAACCGTCTAAAGTATAATTACTAACTGAATAATAATCTGGCATAACTTTTAATAAGAATTTCTTCAAGTTTTCAACAGTCATAAAGTCGTCATTAATACCTTTTAAAAACATAGTATAAATCCCCAATTTACCCTTAAAATGGCTACTAAATTCAATAATACCTTCTAAAATATCACTAACATCAAAAAATTCAGGACATTTATTGATCTTCGAAAAGTTAAAGGTATCAACTGTATTGAGATTAATCGCAACCAAATCACAGTCATAAAAAACCTTTAGAAAATTTATATCCTGAAAGATTCCACAATTTAAGTAAATCCCAATTTTCTGTTTTGGATATACAGCTTTAATCATTTTTGTGATTAATTTAAATTTTGAAGGATTTATTGTATCAGTTATTCCTTTAAACCAAATTAGGCTTGGAATCCCCCGTATTTTAATGCATTCCTTTATTTCATTAAAAATCTCTTCAGTAAGATTAATTAAGTCTGAATCCTCAATGCTAGAACTGAAATCCACTGATAAAAGAGTTCCAAAATTAAAATTAAATTCAAATGCCTTTACATGTTTATATTCCATTAGATTCACATTTTATGGTTTGACTATTCAAGTTCTTTCGATTCTCCAAGAAATGCCTTAAGTTCTGAAATTTTTTTTTCTACCTTAGGTGTATATTCAGAAATATGACTAGGATGCAATTTTTCGGTTAGTTTTTTTCCTTTTTCATAAAATTCAAGTGCTTTTTCAACTTCTCCACGATTTTTATAACATTCTCCCATTTTCAAGTAAGTTTCAATAGCAAACCATCCTGAGGGTTCAAGCTTCAATGCTTCTTTAAATTTTCCAATTGCCTCTTCATATTCTTCAAAAACCATCAAAATCTCTCCATATGTGTCGTAGGAGTTTCCCCATTTTGGATTTAGACTTATCAGATAATCAGCAGTTTCAATCGCTTCCTCTTTTCTTCCTAGGTATCCGAGGATAAAGGCTTTATTGTTGACAAAATTGGTATCCTGTGGGAATAGCTCAATTGCCTTATCAACAGCTCTTAAACCTTCATCATATTGTTTTAACATAACATGGATATAGGATTTTTCTAATAATAAACTTCTTTTCAAAGAGGGATATTTTTCTATTAATTCTTCAATTAATGTTAAAGCTTCAATTTCTCTTTTGGAGATAATTAATAGGTATGCCTTCCTTGCGTATAATGGAAGTAATGTTGGAACTAATTCAATAGCCTTATCAATAGAATCAATGCATTCATCATATTTTTTAAGTCCATTCAAGATGAATGCTTCTAATAGCAGATATTTTGTTTTCCTATAATTGATAGACTCAAGAGAAATCGTACGAGCTATAAATTCGGTAAATTTTTCAATATCTGGCTCTTTTAAAGTAAATCTATAAATTAAATTGTATCCAACTACTA
>JBHLRA010000047.1:14437-17463 GCA_048883045.1 Candidatus Thorarchaeota archaeon
AGCTATAAATTCGGTAAATTTTTCAATATCTGGCTCTTTTAAAGTAAATCTATAAATTAAATTGTATCCAACTACTAAAGCTCTAGTGAGATGTGAGACTGGATTATCTGGATAAAGAGTTAAAACGAGATTTGCAATTTCTAACGATTTATCGAATTTACCACGAGCTAGATAAGAAAACGCTAAAATAAAGTATGCATTTGTATCAATTCTTGGATTCTTCTTAAAATTATTAATATCAATTCCTTTAGTTATTATTCTTTTCGCATCTTTATATTTTTTAATATGACAATAGTATAGGCTTTTTAAAAGTATAATTTCTTGATTATCGGGATTCAATGTTATTAATCTATCTATTACCTCTAAAGCGATATTATAATCCTTTACAAGAGACATCCAATGGGTGATTAATGCGATAAATTTAGTTCTAAGAAGTGTTATATTATTTGGATTCCGAGCTAACAATTCATCAATTTCTTCAACTGCAATATCTCCTTTAGATAATCTAATTAGGATTTGAGCTTTTTGACAGGTTAACAATAGATGTGGTATTATTTCTAATGTGTCATCTATGATTTCTAAAGACTTCTCATAGTTATCCATTAATAAGTATGTTATTGATTGCAATAAGTACCCAATAAATTCATCTGGATATTTCTGGATAATTTCATTAGTGATTTTAATGGAATCCATATAATCCTTATCCGCTGTTGCTATAATATCCTTCATGATTAATTGATTAATGGTTTCTAAGGTAGTGCCACTGTCCTGAAATAGCTCCTTCGCTTTTGAAACTTTATTCCGATTCAAACTTTTTAAAATTTTATTATAGATATCGATCTTTTTCAGATTGTAAGTCTCCTGGACTTCCTTCGTGTTTATAAAATACAATTTAGATAAATCTAGTATATCTAGTGCATGAAACACGTGAGGTTCCAAAGTATAATAGAACTCATCTTCCTCTCCAGATATTGGTAGGTTTGAAGGTTCAAAAGTTTGAAATTCTTCAAATATATTCTGCCAAACAAACCCTTCTAATTTCGCTTCACTTCCAATTAGTTTTTTCTCTGTCTCAATTTTGTATGCTAGATATCTAATATATCCAGGTAAGAATGCTCTTAATGAAGATTTCAGTTTTTCATTGAATAAATTACCACAGATATCTCCTAAAATCCTATCCAAGAGCAATTCCACGTCTATTAATTTTATCTCATTGAACTTAGATAGATATGTTAGCTTTTTAATATGTTTCTCTACAAGCGCATTAAGAACCTTCTCAACTGTCTCATTTTTTTGAAAATAATAAATTCTCCCGTGGCCATTCTTGATTACAAAGAATTTTACGTCAAAGAATTCATTGTCTACAATCTCTCTAATATAATAATCTAAGGTAGTTCTATCAATTTTATATTTCAAGGCGAAGTCTTCGGAGGAAATATACTCCGGATAATGATCTGGATGATTTATCGAAAGATATAACAAAATTTTATTAAAATCTTCCTCCTCTCTTAACATAGGTTCTACTTTAGAGTAAGACAATTTAAGTACATAGTCCAAATAGCGATATTTTAATTCATCATCTTCTATTTTATATTTCTTGAAAAATTTACTTGTTTTTTCAGTAATTTCTTCAATTCTTTTACTTTCTTGATCTAAAATAGATTGGCGATCTAGATCATATGATTTCAATATTCTTAAATACTCTGTCTTTCCTAACTGTGTAATTATGTATTCTTTATTATCTCTAGCAATAAAGCCATTTTCAAGTAAGGAATTTATATTAGTAGATAAAGAATTACCATTGATTGATAATGGTTCTTGTCTAAAATCTGACCACTTACATGAAAAATTATTGTACAGCATCCACAGAATCCAATGGTCGTAGTTCCTGACTTTAGTTATTATTTCTGGAGGATATCGTAATTTTCTCTCTCTCTTTTTATCATATACTAATTCACTATAACGTTCTCTTCCTAGTGAAGTAATTATGTATTTTCCAATTTCAGGTTTTTCAACATATCTTTTATTCATTAGTTTATTTAAGTTACCAGATAATGTTGAACTACTGATTTCGGCAGTAAAATCTTTCCACTCACAAGTTTCATTATTATTTAGCATCCATAGAATAACATATTCATAATCAGTTTTTCCCATTATGGGATTCAATATTTTTTCAGGAGGATACAAGACACCTTCTGATCTACTCATAATTAATCGCGATTTACTATTTTTTTATATAATAATATTCATTTCAACTTTATAAATATTGACATCAGACTAAAGTATGAACTTCATGTGAAGTGCGAATTACAAACCTATATATGAACAAGAATACTAATTAATCATAAGAAAAAATAAAAAAAAATGAGATGAAAAAATATGAAACAAATTCTAGAAAAAGAAGAAGTTTATATTATCATTCCTGTTGTTGAGAAAAAAGCAGAAAAAGCTAAGGAAAAATCAAAAGAGTTCAAAAAGAAACGTAAGATCAGAAAACGATCCAATAAACGTAAGAAGAATATCGATATTAATAAAATTAAGAATAAAATTGATGCTAGCCTATATGGTACAGGCATATATAATCAATAATTATAATTTTGAGTTGGAGATAGTTAAAAATGAGCCTTAAAAAAATGAGAAAAAAAACGGCCTTAATAATTATTACCAATGATACGGAAAAGTATCATTCTCGATATATAACTTATTAAAATTTTTTTTTCCTATTTAATTAAAAAATTGAGTGAAAAATATGTCAAGAAAAATAAATTGTCGTAAGTGTGGTAAACCGATAAAACTTGACCCTTCGACGTCAAGCGCACTTTGTAGGAAGTGTCGAAAAACATTAATTGTAAATGAGAAAAAAACTACAGAAAATTTTGATTTTTAATGAAAATAATAAAAAAAATAATAGAGAGGGATAAAAATGGCAAAAAGAATTAGAATAAATTGTATGAAATGTGGTAAGGAGATAAAGTTAAGTTTTTATGACGCTCGTGCTGTTTGTCGAAGATGCGGAAGGTAGAATA
>JBHLRA010000048.1:0-17455 GCA_048883045.1 Candidatus Thorarchaeota archaeon
CTGATCAATCAAATTCAGTCGACAAAAAAAATTCATAGAAAAAATTAATTAATTTTTTACTAGTGAATTCAGATGATCAGAAATATTCAATTTTTGATTTCAGATGATGCAATTGTATATTTAGTTAATAAAACTTTGTTATACTTGGGTGAAATTCCTCCACCAGTTAACTAGAAATATTATAGGAGGTAAAAGATTGGATAATAAAAAACTGATAGATTTTAAAATATAACATCCTCAATTCAAAAAGTACGACTTTTTAAAAAAATTGATCTTTTAAACTTAATATTTTCTTTCTCTAATTTAAAATTTAGGCAATTTCTTATTTAAGTAATTACATTTTAATTAAATTAGTATAAAATAATTTAAGTGAAACAAGAGCATATTTATATGAGTGAAAATAAACCAATAATTTTGGTAACTTCAGATGTCCATTTAGGATCATTAGATTGTGAAATTGACTTATTTATTCAATTTCTAAAAGAAATAAATGACAAAAAATTTGGGAAGGATTTACAAGCTCTTATTATATTAGGAGATTTTATTGATTTATGTATGGATGTTCCAAAAACTATTTTAAAGAGGGAAAAAATCCAAGAAATTTTTACTCTTTTACTTAATATTAAGAAGTGGATTAATCTTATTTTTGTTATCGGGAACCATGAAATTCCAGTTATTGGAGATTATGATGAAAAGTTTAAACGTCGAAAGATTAAATTTTTAAAGAAATTTCAGAATAGTGATTTTAGCGAATTATTTGATAATGAACTCTACTGTCAGTATCTATTATTAAAGAAGTGGAATAATGAAGATACTCTATTATTATACGATACTCGAGACCAAATTGAAAGAAATCCAAATAAAAAAATAATAATTAAAGGACTTGGTATAGATAGTGATTATTGCTGTTTTATGACACATGGTTATCAATTTGATGGTGATATATATCGATTTTTTGTAGGGCAGATATGGAAATCTTTAATTAATAATAGTAAATTTGCGCTTAAAGAAACCTACGATTATTTTTGGAATAAAGTTATAAAAGAGGGAAGAAAGATCAAGCCCATTACATTTGAACAAATGAAAAAAGAGTTATCGGTCTTAAAAAATAAATCGATAAACGAGATAGATTCCTCTTTTCATGGATTAAGCTATGTAGAATTCAATATAATCAAGCTTAATATGCGTATTATGAAGAGATGGGAGCGAGCAAGTAATCCTAATTCATATTTTAATGAAATTAAAGAATTTCTGGAAGAAAAAGATTATGATTTCCCCAAAATAACCCATGTCATATACGGTCATACCCATCATAGTGGAATCTCTTATGGATATATAAACAATTTAGAGGTAGAAATATTGAATGACGGAGCTTGGCAACGTCTCCAACCTTCTTACGTAGAAATTAATACAAGTGGAAGATTAAAATTAAAAGCTTTTCCTAATGACAATAACTCTTAAAAGATTTATTTAGAAACTTATAAATCCGAGTTGTTACTTTTAATATATTAAACTTAGATTTATAGAATAAAATATTTATAATTATTCTAATGAATGATCAAATAAAACCACTCTCTGAGATGGAAAATTCTGAAAAACCGATTTACATTTTCAAGATTTGTATTCTAGGTCAAGAAAGAGTCGGTAAAACATGTATCGCTAAGAGATTATGTTTTAATACTTTTGACGTTAATACAAAAGAAACATTAGGAATTGAGTTCTACACAAGAGATATTCCAGTTCTTGTTAATGGTGAAGAGACTTTTGTAAGATTAAGTATATGGGATTTTGGTGGACGTGAACAATTCAAAAAACTGTTTCCGTACTACATTAATGGTGCTAATGGAATTTTTATGGTATTTGATTTAATTGATATCCAAACTTTATTGAGGTTGGATTGGTGGTATGAGAAACTCAATGAGTATAATCATGGACTAACTCCTCGGATGTGTATCGGAGCGAAAAACGATCTTGTTAAATCTGCCGATGAGAAAACGAAAGTAGAAGAATTAGCAATTAAAAGATTCATGCAAAGGCATAAAGAAAATGATTTTTATAGGACTTCTTCAAAGAATAACTTAAACATTGATTTAATTTTTAAAGAACTTGTTCTTAAAATATTGGAAAAAAATGGATTAGATTACACTCGATTGCTATAAAAATTTTCATATTAATTTAAATTAGGATGACCAATACTCCTAAAATTGTTAATATCACTCCTAAAAATCCCCATTTTGTAATTTTTTCTTTATTAACAAAATAAGTTAGAGGAAGTGCAAATAAAGGGCTAGCACTTGCTATTAATGCTACAATATTAGCTCCCGCTATATGCACAGATTCAGTATAAAGATAAGCTCCAATTGAAGTACCAATTATTGAAGCAATTAATAATATGATCCATGAACGGAGTGATTTTTTATACGAGAGTGAATTTTTATTTTTATTCTTGAAATAGTTTTCTCTCAATACCATTGAACCAAGAATAAGTAACGCGAAAGGAAATCTGATAGTATTTCCTATAACAGAACTTAATTCTTTTATTTGAATGATTTGATCTATTTGAGCGGTTGCAAATTCAATTAGGATCGCACCAATGGCCCATCCAATAGCAGCAGTAAAGCAGAAGCTTATAGGCTTTAAAAAATCAGTTTTAAATATCTCTTGAAATCTGAATTTATTTGAAATTTTAATTTCTGTCTTCCTTTCTTGTTTCATATTCTCATTGTTTATTTTTGCTTTACTTATAATAATTACTCCAGCTCCAATGAGAATCAATGATAATACTAAATTGAGTTTAAATGTTACTTGAAAAAAGATTAGAGACAAAATAAATGTAAACAACGGAAAGGTCATTGAAATTGCCAGAGTGATTGTAGTTCCAAGTTCTTTTTGTGCAGTAAAATATGCCGTATCACCAATAACTTGGCCAAATACAAAACTCAAGATTAATAATAGCCATAGTTCCAATGGTATTATGAATATAAGATTTAATCTGTTCAACAATAAAATAATCAATATGAATGATAAAGTACCTATCCCCGTTCGAAAGAAATTGATATAAGTCGGAGACACTTCTTGCTCTGTTTTACGATACAATACATTAGAGGTAACAAAAGTTATTACAGCTAAAATTGCAATGAGTTCTCCTATCATTAGAAATATAAATTAATGAATACATAAATTGTTTTACATTATCAAATCTTTCATTTTAAAAACATATAATGACAAATTTCTGTATTTTTAACTATTTTTTCTTGACAATTTCTTACCATATTCATACAATTTTAAAAATGATTTAGCGGCTGCCTCAATTGTAGGATAAACAATAAACTTATCTTTTCTTAACATTTCATTAAAAGCCATCTGAGATTTGCTCGGATATTGGTGTAAAATGATTATAAATATCTTTCCATTTAACTCAACATAATCTCTTAATTCAATTAGGTTATTATAATAGCTTTTAAAGCGTTCATTCTGCCTATCTCTCCAAGCATCAGTTTCAACTATTACCAAATCTATGTTTTCATCAAACGCAGCTTTTGTTAAATCCAAAAACTCTTTTCGATGGGTTATCCAAGGTAGATCGAAAGGATTTGATAAACTTCCTATTTTTAAAGGAAAAATTTCTCTTAATCTTTCTAAATTTCTTCCTTCGAAATAAGGTAATTCAATACCTAATTCTGTTAATGTATCCGTAGCTAATATTCCAAAACCTCCAGACCATAGTATAACTAATGCACGTTTAGATTTGGGATAAGATAGACTGCTATTATTTTTCAATCTTGGTATATAATTAGAGAAAAGATAAGCATAATCTATTAATTCATCCAAAGAAGGAGGTACATCGAGTACTGGTGTTTGTTTAAATATCGACCCCCATATATCGCTTCTTGTCGCTAATGCTCCAGTATGTGTTAAAACTGCAGATTGACCTCTAGTCGTTCTTCCACCTCGCATAAACAATACAGGTTTTTCCATTAGTTTCATTACTTTGAACAAACTTTTACCTTCATTTTTATGAAAGGATGAAATTCCTTCGAAATAAACACAAATAATATCAGTCTCATCATCTTGATTGAAAAAATCAAGGATTTCTGAAATCTGGATATCAATACAATTACCTATACTAATTCCAATAGAAAATCTAAGATTGTATCTTTTTGAACCAAATTTTATCATTTTAGAGTGTAAATCTCCAGATTGAAAAATAAGGCCGATATTTCCTCGTTCGGTCGGAAACGATGAATAATATGCGATTTTCCCACGTGGACTATATAAACCCATACAATTAGGCCCTATTGCTCTTGTATTTTTATAAGTCTCAAATAACTCTTTTAATTTTCGCTCAATTTCAAATCCTAAATTATCAAATTCACCTGTTCCAGCAGTAAAAATATGAACAAATCTTACCTGTTTTTTTGATAAAATGTGTTCTAAAGATTCTAATAGCAATTCTCTTCTTATTGATAATATTAAAAGATCAATTGAATCTTCTGGAAATTCATCAATCGAATTATAACATCTAATACCTAATATTTCTTTCTCTTTTGTTGAAATTAAAAATAATTTATCTAAATCAAAACCTTGTCTTATAAATCCCTCTACAAAAAAGGAAATTCTTTGAGTTATTTTATAAATTACAACATTTTTAGGATTAAATAATACGTCTAATAAGCTTCTACTGTCTTTCATTAGTGTTCTTTTCCTCAATATTTATTGATAGATCTGCATTGCATTTATAACAATATCTTGGAATAGAATCAAATTTAGTTCCACATTTTGGACAAATTGATTTTGCTTTAGTAGCAAAGGTTGACACATCTTCGATTTGAGTCCTCATTTTATCTTTTGTAATAATTTTTAAAATAATAGAGATTCCAATTGAAAAGATAACTATAACGACTCCAAGCAAAATTGTCTGTAAAAAATGAAATTGAAAATTAGAATCAAAATATTCTCGGGAATATCTCCATAAAAATATATAAAGAAAGAAATTTAGGAAGAAAAACGTAATTAAGTTCATGGAATAAGCTTTTTTGAAATTATTATAAAGGAATATTGGAATTAATGATATTATTATCCAACCTATATATATAAAACATAAACCTGATAAGTCATCAAACAAAATATAGTTCGCTAAAAATTGAATAATTACCTGTCGTTCTATTAATACACCCACATCAAAATTAATGTTAAAAATGTAACCTAGACCATAGATAAAAAAGCTTAGAATTACAATTTGAATAAAAAATATTATTATTCTACTTCGAAAAAAGTCAATTATTCTCATTTATGGTTAGTTAAATGTACCATTAAATTAAATTCTTTTAAAAACAATATAAAGATGAATTATCCCGATCAAAAAAAAATAAAAAAGAGTAAATTAGTCTAAATTAAAATTAAGACTGCCTAAAACAGAAAAATTTTTAAAATTTGATGTCTTAATTTACCTATAGTGGAAGACTCGTATTCTCATTTTTTAATATTATCAGTTTATTGCTGCTATAGAGGATGTTTTCTCCCATGAGTCTCATTTCTTCTTCAAGTTTTATGAATGGATATAAATTTATAGAGGTATTTTTGGTATGAGTTACACCTTCTCTAGAACGAAGATGATAGAAAAAATTAAGTTTGGTCTACTAAGTCCTAATGAAATACGTAAGATGTCGGCAGCTCGTATAATCACTGCTGATACTTATGATGAAGACGGACTTCCTATTCCATCTGGATTAATGGACCAGAGGTTAGGTACTATTGAACCAGGACAACGATGCCAAACATGTGGTAATTTAGTAAGTAATTGTATGGGTCATTTTGGACACATTGAATTAGCTCGACCAGTCATTCATGTAGGCTATGCAAAAAAAGTCTTAAAAGTTTTAAGAAGTATTTGCCCTGAATGTAGCAAACTAATGCTCACTGAAGATGAAAAAGAGAAATTCAGACAAGAGCAATTAACTCATAGAAAAATATTTTTTGAAGGCGATGAGGATGCGGCTAAAATTGTATTTAAAAGAGCAAGAAAATCAAAGATTTGCCCATATTGTGGAGCTACAAAAAAGAAAATAATAATTGAAAAACCAACTACTTTTTATGAAGAAGAAGAAGGAAAAGGTTCACGGAGAATAACACCCATTGAAATATTGGAGCGTTTAAAAAAGATTGGAGACGTAGACCTAAGAATACTTGGTATTTCTCCAGAAAATGCAAGGCTTGAATGGGTAATCTTTACTGTATTACCAATTCCCCCTGTTTGTGCAAGACCGTCAATCACTTTAGATAGTGGTATTCGATCTGAAGATGATTTAACCCATAAACTCGTGGATGTAATCCGGATTAACCAAAGATTACGAGAAAATATTGATGCGGGAGCACCTCATTTAATTGTTGAAGATCTTTGGGAATTATTACAATATCATATTACAACTTATTTTGATAACCAAGTTTCTGGTATACCACCTGCTAGACATCGCTCTGGTAGAGCACTTAGAACATTAACTCAAAGGTTAAAAGGTAAAGAAGGTAGATTTAGAAGTAATTTAAGTGGTAAAAGAGTCGATTTTTCAGCACGCAGTGTAATTTCACCTAATCCATATATTAGCATCAATGAAGTAGGAGTTCCAATAGAAATTGCTAAAATCTTAACGATTCCTACAAATGTTAATGATTGGAATATAGAAGAGATGAAACAAATGGTCTTAAATGGACCTTTTAAACATCCAGGTGCGAATTATATAATACGTAATGATCGAAGAAGAATTGATTTACGTTATGTTAAAAACCGAAAAATTATTGCTGACATGTTAGCACCAGGTTTTACAATTGAACGGCATCTAAATGATGGTGATCTCGTATTGTTCAATCGACAACCATCACTTCATAGAATGAGTATAATGGCTCATGAAGTAAAAATAATGGAAGGAAGGACTTTTCGACTAAATTTAACTGTATGTCCCCCATATAACGCTGATTTTGATGGCGATGAAATGAACTTACATGTACCTCAAAGTGAAGAGGCACGTACGGAGGCAGAATTACTTCTTAAAGTTCAAGAACATATACTTTCCCCCCGGTTTGGTGGACCAATATTAGGTGGAATTCAAGATTTTATTTCTAGTGTCTTTCAATTTACTAGTAAAGATTCTTTGTATAATAAAAAAGATACCCTAAAATTACTTTTTTTTGGAGATGTATATAAAAATAATCCTGATTTTAGTTTAGATCAACTTACTCCCGTTACTAGTGATCCAGAACCAATGTATTCTGGAAAAGATATTTTCAGCACGCTTTTTCCAGATGATCTAAATATTAAAGTAAAATCAAAATTTTGTAAAAAATGTGAAGTTTGTGAAGAAGAAAATTGTCAATTTGATGCATATGTTGTAATTAAAAATGGAAGATTAATAACTGGAACCATCGATGAAAATTCATTTGGTGCTATGCAATCAAATAGTATCTTGCAACGTATCATAAAGGATCATGGTAATGCCCTCGGGAGACAATTTTTAGACAGTGCAACTAAAATGCTTTTATATGTTATTCGGCAAAATGGAATAACTATGGGTTTGGATGAGGTATATGTTCATGGACATGCGTATGAAGCAATTCAAAAAATATTAGCGGAAGCGAATGAGGAATCTGAGAAATTAATTAAAGCATTCTATGAAAATGATACAAAAGTCCTTAAAAGGGCACCTGGGCGTTCAATGAGAGAAACATTAGAGTTAAGAATCCGACAAGTATTAGCAGAAGCTAGAAATAAAGGAAATGAAACTGCAGCAGAATTCATTGGAGATGAAGCTCATTCTGTTATTATGACTAAATCTGGAGCTCGAGGAAATATATTAAACTTAGGTCAGATGTCTGCACTTGTAGGTCAACAAGCAATAAGAGGTGAAAGAATTAATCGAGGCTATAGCATGAGGACTTTACCCCATTTTAAAGTAAATGATCTCACACCCAAATCAAGAGGTTTTGTATCTTCATCCTATAGAAATGGATTAAAGCCAGTGGAATTCTTCTTTCATGCGATGGGAGGAAGAGAAGGATTAGTAGATACAGCAGTAAGAACTTCTACCTCAGGATATATGCAGCGTAGGTTAGTAAATGCATTACAAGATATGGTTGTTGAAAATGATGGAACTGTCAGAAATTCGGATAAAAATATTATCCAATTCAGATTTGGGGATGATGGTATTGATGCTATGCATACTGATCATGGTGCTGCTGTAAATTTGGATGTTTTATTATTAAAAGCTAAAGCCCTAGATGTTGAAGAAGTACGAAAAGAAATTAAAAAAGGCTCTACAAAGAAAATTTCTGCTCCAAAAGTGAAAAAAGCATCTAAAAAAGAACCTGAAAAATCTGTTGAAAAATCTCCGCAAAAGAGTAAGCCTGATGATAATGAGTCTTTAATGCAGGAATTCGAAGAAGAAACAGGTAAAAATGCAATCTGGAGAGGAAAAGAAACTAAAGCATATTTAGAATGGAAAAAACAAAGAAAAGGATAATTAAATAATAAGGGATTTAATTATGGCAAAAGTTAATTCAGAATATTTAGAAGAGCAATTAGATGCTCTTAAAAAAGATGGTATTCCGGAAGATTTAATAGAAAAAATTAGAGAAAAATTAATTGATGAAGATTTAGAAGAGGAACAACTCGAATATTTACTAAATAAAATCTATATCAATTTTACTAATGCTCTTGTAGAGACTTCAGAACCTGTTGGTACCGTTGCTGCGCAATCAATTGGCGAACCTGGTACTCAAATGACATTAAGAACCTTTCATTACGCAGGAGTAGAGGAATTCTCTGTAACCCAAGGATTACCTAGGCTTATTGAGATAGTTGATGCAAGACGTTTCCCTAGTACACCACAAATGACTATCTACCTTGAGAGCCCTTATAGTGAAAGTGAAGAAAAGGCAATTGATGTCCATAATCGTATAGAGCAAATACGTATAGAACAAATAACACATGATGTTGATTTAGATTTTGTAAATTGGAATATTGTAATAAATTTAATTCCTGAAATTTGTGAGAAAAAAGGAATTGAAATCAATGAAATTCCTGAAATTTTGAAACGTTATAAAAAGAAAGGAACTATTAAACATGAGGGAACTTCTATAATTATTGATCCGGGGATAGAAGATTTACAAAGTTTGCAAAAATTAAGAGAGAAGATACTTAAAAAAGTTGTAAAGGGGATTAGGGGAGTCAAGAGGGGATTATTAACACCTTCCGATGATGGTAAAGAATGGATAATTAAAACTGAAGGTACAAACATGCAAAGTGTTATTCAAATCGAAGGTGTAGATATAACGAGAACTGTCTCAAACCATATTCATGAAATAGAAAAACTTTATGGTGTAGAAGCAGCTCGTCAAATGATTATTTTAGAATCTCAAAAAGTTTTAGAACAACAAGGATTAGATGTAGATTTGAGACATCTTTTAATTTTAGCAGATCTGATGTGTTATTCTGGGTCGATTCAATCCATAGGAAGACATGGAATCTCGGGGTCTAAATCAAGTGTATTTGCTAGAGCTGCCTTTGAAGTAACCGTTAACCAATTGCTTGATGCAGGGCTTTACGGAGAAGAAGAACGCTTACTTGGTATTCCTGAAAATGTAATCGTAGGTCAAATAAGCCCAATCGGTTCTGGTCGTGTAGCTGTGATGTTTGATCTTGATGCCAATCTAGATATATTGAAAAAGAAGAAAAAATGAGTTAATCAACTAAAAATTTTAATTAGGATAAAATTACATAAACATTCCAAAGAAAAAATTAATAATTAAAAAAGCATTATTCTTATTACTTAATATATAGTTACTGATTGAAATTTTATGGCAAAGAGAAAAGATAAAGCTGACGCTGAGAAAGTGGATCTAAGTAGGAAAAAAACTAAGGAATTTGATATTGACACCAATCTCAAAGTTGTTTATAAAACAGGGAAAATTGTCTATGGAAAAAATCAAGTATTAAAGAATTTAAAAAGAGAAAACCTTTTCAAAATGCTTATAGTTAGTAATAATTGCCCTACGGAATTCATGAATCAATTAAATCATTATAATTCTCTATTAAATAATCAAATCTTTATCTATAAATACAAAGGCTCAAGTTGGGATTTGGGCCTGGCCTGTGCCAAACCTTACATGATTTCTATTATTGGTATTATTGATTTTGGAGATTCAGATTTGATCTCTTTAAGAAATAAATGAAATTAACAACGCATACTAAGATTTTACATGTTAAAAAAGAATATTAAAATTGATCGGGACGCAATGGAACTAATTTCTCTATTCAATAACATCTCTGGGGCTATTATAAAAGATTGTCTGATTTTTAAAACACCTGAGAATAGATCTGAAATTATTGTTTTTTTAGTCAAAGAAGAAGACGTGGGTAAAGCTATTGGGAAAGCAGGGGAACATGTTAAAGACTTAAAATCAAAACTACAAAAGAAGATAGATGTTATTGCATTTTCCGAGAATCTTAATAAATTCATTCAAAATATTCTACAGACTTCAAAGAATTCTATAATGGTCCAAAATATTGAAATTAAAGAAAGTAGAAATCTTAAAAAAACGGTAATTATAACCGTAAGACCTCAAGATCGTGGAAAAGCAATTGGGAAAGACGGTTCTATGATAAGAAAAATTAAAGAATTGGTCTTAAGGTATTTTGAAGTTGATAATGTAATTATTAACACTAAAAACATATAAATCTTATTCCCTATAAGTTAGATTTAATAATTATCGTTAATTTAATCATAAAATTACCCTTTTTAGTGATTAATATTTCAAATTTAGAATTATATGATAAGCAAGCGGCTCTAAATCATGTAAAAGCGTTAGCATTTACACGACACGCGGCAACCGAGGGAGAAACGAAAGCAATAAATTACATTCGAAAAGAATTGGACAAAGAAACTATTGAATATAAATTACAATCTTTTGAATGGTCTAAATCCTTAAGAAAATTGCAAAAATTGATCTTTTTATTGATCTTTCTTTTTATTTCAGTTAATGAGATTCTATTATTATATCCTTCTTTTACTTGGTTAAACATTCCTCTTAATGGTCTTTTTCTTATAGTTCTAATTTTAGGAATGAAAAATGTATTTAACTACTCAAGAATAGTATTTATTGGTAAGAGAAAAGAGTCAAATAATATCATATCAACTATTCAAGCTAAAGATCTTTATCCAAAGAGACCGGTAATATTTTTTTCAGCTCATTATGATTCAATTTCCCATAATTTCTCATCCAAAATGACTAAAATCTTAATTCTTTCAGCAATTTTCTTGCTTGTCTTGGTTATATTAATAAATTTAATCCTTTCAATTTGGTCAATAATAATTTTGTTTACTGCGTTTCAAATTGAAATTATTTATATATCTATAAGAACTATTTCCTTAATTATTGGAGGAGTTCTACTTATAGAAATTTTCATTGCATTTTTTATGAAAACTACTAATGTATCTTTCGGTTCAGTTGATAATGCTTCAGGTGTAGCAATTCTATTAGAATTAGCAAAATTAATCAAAAAAAAACCTCTTGAAAAAATCGATGTCATCTTTTTATGGTGTGGAGCAGAAGAAATGGGACTGTGGGGATCGAAACAATATCTCTCAAAACATTTTGAAGAATTAGATTATGATTATGACTTAAATAAATCATATAATATTAATATTGATATGGTGGGCACTTATATTGGATTGGTTGATGAAACTGGATTCATAAAAAAGAAAAAAATAAATGAAAATCTAAATGATATCTTGAAAGCATCTGATAATCAAAATCGAATCCCTTCTGAGAAAACCAAGTTATCTTTCGGTACTGGAAGTGATCATTTAGTTTTTCAAGCATTTACTAAGAAAGCAGAAAAGAAGGGTTTTCAAGTAACTTGTTTCTTATCAAAAAAAGATGCAAAATATATACATTCTAAGAAGGATACACCTGATTTATGCTCTATTGAAAATCTAAACGGATGCATTGATATTTGTTATAACGCCATAAAAAACATAGATTTAAGAGTTGAATAAATTATCTCTCCTTTTTTTTTGATGATTTCAAATCAAATTTGACAAGGAGTTAATTCGTTTACATAAATTTTAAGTTTAAAGATTCATTTTTTCTAATACGAAAGTTCTATCAAATAATATTTATTTAGGTGTTAAATATAGGTAGCCCAAAAGGACTCTATGCTGCTCGAAAGCTAAAAGCTAATCGAAAGAAATTTCGTTGGTCAAAAACAAAATATAAAAGAAGAAAACTTCAATTAAAAAAGCGAGTTGATCCTCTTGAAGGATCATGTCAAGCTCTTGGTATAGTACTTCAAAAAGTTGGTCGAGAAAGTAAACAACCTAACTCCGCAATTAGAAAATGCGTAAGAGTACAATTAAAAAAGAATGGAAAAGGGGTGACTGCCTTCCTTCCCGGAGATGGTGCTTTAAACTTTATAGAAGAACATGATAGAGTAATTGTAGAAGGAATTGGTGGAGCAAAAGGAAGGAGTATTGGGGATCTTCCAGGAGTACGCTATAAGGTCATAAAAGTAAACGGTGTCAGCTTAGATGCATTGCTACAAGGAAAGAAGGAAAAGCCCTTACGTTAATCATTGAGGTAAGAGATAATGAGCAAAACAAATAAAGAAGTTAAATTGTTTAATAGGTGGTCCTTTTCAGACATAACTATTAGTGATATGACACTCGAGAATTATATTAATTTAAAACCGATTATAGTGCCTCATTCTGCAGGGCGACATGAGCATAAGAGATTTTGGAAAACTTCTAAAGTTTCAGTTATTGAACGATTTTCCAATAGATTATTATCTCCCGGCTTTATAGGAAGTAAAATTAAAGGTCATAAGAGTTCCTATCACTCTGGTAAGAAAAGTAAACTAATGAGGAGTTTACAAAATGCTTTTATCTTGATCGAATTAAATACAGGACAAAATCCAATCCAAGTTTTAGTAGATGCGATATGCAACTCTTCACCTCGTGAAGAAACGACAAAAATCGCAATGGGAGGGATATCGTACGCGTCAGCAGTAGATATTGCACCTCAACGCCGAGTTGACTTGGCTATCAAATATCTGGTTCAAGCAATTGGTGCACGTTCACATTCAAATGTTAAGATGTTTGAAGAAAATCTAGCTCAAGAATTAATATTAGCTGCTAATAATAGTCAAGAATCACGAGCTGTAAAACGTAAGGATGAAATTGAAAGAATTGCGGTCTCTGCAAGATAGATAATTCTGCTTTTTATTAAAAAATCACTTTTTTTTATAAAATAGCCTAATTATCTTTAAGTGTTTTCCATTTTTTCTCCTTAATAGATTTTTCTAGAATACCATAATGCAGTACCTATAAATGCTGCTAGAAGGGAGTAGCTTATAAAAAATAAAGATATTGAAAATTCTTGAGATTGAAAAACTACTACTTGTAAAATCATCATAATATAAGTTGTCACTAAAAATACACTCCAAGAAAATAAAACCTTATTATTAAGTGGTTTTCTTATCGCAAAATTAGCGATTAGAGCTACAATTGCATATAACACAATGATTAACAGAGGTATTGGAATCCAAAAGCCTTGAGCCCAAAAACTTAAGAATAAGAGTGAGGAAAAAATAATGAAGAAATTAATGTAGTATAGTATACGTCTGGGTAAATCTTTTGTTTGATCTATTTTATACCATAAAATACCGAAAGAAATGAATAGGATCCAAGCAACTATCATATCTAAAATTTTTTCCGGTCCAAAACCGACATAAATACTATAATGAGTACCCCAATAAGCAGTTATCATACCATACCCTAAAATTTGTGTGAGTAAAATATGATATGTTGATTTTCCAATTAAAGTAATGGCTCTTGAAATTCCCAATTCTGATTTTTGAGGGAGAAATTTCATTGCCAGTAAAAATAAAAACGCTGAATATGGGAAAATTAGAAAATGATAATCTCCTGGTAGAAGATTAATACCATTTATTCTAATTCGACTATTAAAAAATTGATATGAGATTATAAATGCTAAACTTATTGGAAATAAGATCCACATAAAAATATTCCGTTTGGACTTAAGCTCATGTCCAAATGAGAACCACATTCCTAAGCCGACAGCAGAAAGATGGATTAAGAAGCTGGTTCTAATTATAGTAACAATATGCGCTTCTTCATAAGATGTTATTGTTCCAAAAAAAAGAAACAGAAAAAAATAAATTACAAACTCTATCACAAAACATAGAATTAAGGTTAATTTTGGATTTTTTGTAAAAGTCCAATAAATTAAAGGCATAAATAGTATTGATTGGAAAATAACTGGAAGAAACCAATTTCCAGGACCCCAAAATGGTAAGAATCCTATAAAGAGGTTTATAAGACCGAGTTCTGGATAATATTGCCCATAATACATTGCTGATAAATTAAAACCATACATAAACAATCCGATAAACGTTGAAGCTGTATATAAGACTAGAAATGGTACAATATATCGTAAAATCTTATTTTTAAAATAACCCCAAGAATATAATTCTTTTAACGATTGAACTCCTTTTCTTTGAAACGATCTTCCCATATTAAATCCCATTATTACTAAAAACACTGGAATAGAGATTCTTTCCCATAATATAGCACCAATTTGTTCTTTAATATCCCAATAAACCATATGATCAAATATAACTAAAAAAATCATTACTGCTTTTAAGAAATCTACTTGGAAATAATGTTTGCGATCATCCTTTAAAATCTCGTTTTCAGTTTTTACTATCATAGATTCACTAATCGGCACATTATTTGTCATTGGAAGTTCTTCTTTTTTCATTATAATATTAAACTCTAATCTTTGTTTTTGATAGATATAAAATTGTAAATTATTCCTTTCTTTAACCAAAACTTAATTAAAATAATACAATTAATTTCTCTTTAAAAAAAATTAGATAAAAAAAATATTTTTATCATTAAATTAAGACAATTGAAATCCACAAAATACACAATATTTAGCTTCTGGTTTAGCTGGAGCTCCACATTGTCCACAAGTCTCAGTATATCCCTCAGCTTTAAATCTAATTTGGGATGGAGGAGTTTGGATAACTTCTTCTTCACTTAAATTTAATCCACATTTAAAACAAAATTTAGGATTTCCCTTTATTTTTGTTCCACAAGAAGGACAAGTCATTAAAATTCTGGTGCCACATTCTTGACAAAACCCTCCTTTTCTTGCAAATATTTTTCCACATTTCGGACAAAATCTCACTTCTCCAGATGTATATTCTAGAACCGTAGGAACTATAGCTAAAACAAGTAGAGTTCCGATAGGAATCATAGGAATCCAATATCCACTAGGCTCAAAAACTCCACCGTATATAAGAGCAGCAAATATGACAAGAGTTAATGCAAAAATGGTCCAAATTCCAACAATCCCCATTTTAATTCTGCTTTCAGACTTAACATCCACAACTGTAGCTGCGATAGATAAAATAAGTAGAGTTCCGACAGCAATTACAGAAATCCAATAATCATAAGGTTGAAAAACACCACCAAATATTAGAGCGAACATTACAATAGTAGTTATTGCAAAAATAACCCATAATCCTATAGTTCCTATCCTTATTTTTTTTCTTACTTCATTCCATGACATATAATTACCTTTTCAAATATATTTTAAATTTAATACTCGATGAAAATTATATTTATTTATTATATATTTAAATTGGAGTCCAATTTTTCATGTCGTTTAATTAAAACTAAATAATTTAAAAAAGAAAAAAAAAAGATTTATTTCCTACGAGTATAATCTAAAACTGTACCTATTATTGCGAAGATGAGGAATGTACCTGTGGAAATATTTTGTACCAAATACTCAGTAGGAGGGAGAATTTCAATGTATAGTATTGAAATAAAGAAATTATATACTAAAAATGATGTCCAAATAGCCAGAATAGTCGTTTTAATTGGTTTTTTCACAACAAATTTAATGAATAGTCCTACAGCCCCATAAATAAGCATAACAATCAAAGTGATTGGTACCCACGCATTAAAGGTTGGATGCAATATATCATAAATGTAAATAAATATGAAATGTACTAAACCGCCAAAAACTAAGAAGAAATTTACATAGTATAACAAACGCTTAATTAAATTTGTTTCTTGATCAATTTTATACCATAGAATACCGAAAGGGATAAATATCATCCAAGCAAATATTAAGAGCAATGCCTCCAAAAATGTGAATCCAACATCTATAAGAAAAGTTGTATCTCTCCACATAAAAATTATTCCGTAACCAAACATTTGAGTAAGTAATATATGATATGTTGACTTTCCTATTAATGAAATTGCTCGTGAAAATTTGTTGTCTGACTTCTGGGGTAATATCATCATTACTAATAGAAATAAAACTGTTGAGTATGGAAATATTAAGAAAAGGTAATCTCCTCTGAATAGTGGAACATCCCCGATTCGGAATCGAAAATCGAAGAATTGGTAGAATATCATATATGTTAAACTAATTGGAAATAAAATCCAGATAAACAAGTTACGTCTTGAAAAAGGCTTACGATTAAATGAAAACCACAGACCTAATCCTATAGCAGATAGATAGAATGGAAAACTTGTCATAAATAAACCAACAATATGCGCTTCTTCCCAAGTTGTAATTTGTCCTATAACGAAAAATACAATTAATTGCATTATGATCTCAACAGCAAAACAAAGAATTAATATTAGGATTGGTTTCTTTGTAAATGCCCAATATAGTAATGGGAATATTACTATTGAACCGAGAATTACAGGAATAAACCAATTCCCAGCACCCCAAAATGGTAAAATTCCGGTAAATAATTGAATAAATCCATGTTCTGGATAATATTGTCCATGATACATCGCTGTAATATTAAATTGATAAAAACATAGTCCAATTAACGTAGAAAATCCATATAATACAAGAAATGGTATGATATATCGTAAAATTTTACTTTTAAAATAACTCCAGGAGTATAATTCCTTTAACTTCGAAACTCCACTTCTTTGAAAAGAAAAACCCATATTAAATCCCATTATCACTAAAAAGACTGGAATTGAGATCCGTTCCCATAAGGTAACACCCATCTCATCTTTTACCCCCCATGCTACAATATGATCAAATATAACTAAAAATATCATTGCTGCCTTTAAGAAATCTACTTGGAAAAGATTTTTGCCCCTTTCCTCTAAAATCTCTTTTTCTGTTTCTACTAAAACTAATTCAGTAAATTGTTTTCTCTTTTTCATAATAAATGATCACTTTTTTTTAGATTTAACAAAATTGTCATTATTATTTTTTTATAATTTAATAAAATATAACGAAAAAGGAGTCCAATTTTTCATATCTTCAAATTAAAACAAAAAATAAAAAAAAATGAAAAAAGTTTATAGAAATTACCTAAATGTATAATCCAAAACTGTACCTA
>JBHLRA010000049.1:0-15849 GCA_048883045.1 Candidatus Thorarchaeota archaeon
AGCTCTCCAGTTGTATTATATTTAAGTATGAATGATTGAGAGTCGGTAGTATATCCAGTAACATAAATGTTTCCTGAACTATCTGTCTCTATTGCTCTACTACGTATGTTAGCCCATATTCTTTTCCATAGTAAATCTCCAAGAGAATTATACTTTAAAATAAAATTCTTGCGGGGAGAAGAAGAGTTAGTCCCTACTATGTAAATATCACCTAAACCATCAGTTGCTATTCCCTCTCCCCTTAAAGGATTATTGGGATCGCTCAATTTTTTTTCCCATTGTAGATTTCCATTAGAATTATATTTTAACAAGATAATATCGATCAATGGGTAACATGTGCGAGACCACCCCATAATATAAATATTACCCAAATTATCCATTGCAATTCTATCTGCATAATCATTTGAAGAAGAGTTATTCCATGTTTTACTCCATTGTAAATATCCAGAAGAATTATATTTTAACAATATCAGCTCGGTTTCATTCCGTCCAGTAATGTAAATATTTCCTATACTATCAGATATGATATCTTTTCCACTATCAAGTTCAGAACTATCCCAAGTTCTGTTCCATAATAAATTTCCAGATGAATTGTATTTCAAGAGAAGAACATCATAATCTTCTTCACCATATGGCTTAGAACTTCCTAATACATAGATATTTCCTGAACTGTCTACGGTTATTCCTCTTGGCTCATATATACAATATTTTGAAAGGGAGATATTAAAATGAGACGCTATTCTGTAGTTATTGAGAGCTATCAGAACACCAATAACAATTAGGATAACAATACCGATAATGGATATTATTCTCCTTTTTGGGTAGGTTTTAGAATGATACAATGGTTTTCATACGTATTAATGACACTTTCAATTTAAACATAATTTTGATATGGTTTACATTTGAATTTCTAATTCTATAATCTAAAAATTTTTATATCATTTGAGTAAATAATCTTCATCTATTACAAAATTAATGAATAAACTTAAAGAGTTAATTAAAATGGTGTACGAGGCTGAATCTGATAAAATTCCATTTTTTAAACAATACTTTTCTGTAATTATCTTAGTTGTGAATATTATTGTATTTATCTGGCAATTATTGGATCCTATTCCCGGTAATATGCATATTGAAGCTGCCTTTGTACCAGCGGATTTCTTTGCAGGTCGAAATTGGTGGACATTGATTTCTAGTATGTTTATGCATGGTGATTATATGCACATAATCATGAATATGTGGTTTTTCATAATAATTACTGATAATTGTGAGCATGCAATGGGACATGTTTTGTATTTAATCACATATTTTGTTTCAGGATTCGCCGGGAGTTTACTTCATGCGGTAAGCACTTTAATTCTACCATTTATGGCAGAAATCCCGTCTTTAGGAGCATCTGGGGCTATTTTTGGTCTGATGGGTGTTTATCTGATCCTTTATTCTGAAAACAAATTTTACATGCCATCTACAACAGGTACATCAATGCGAAAAGTAAGTGCTGGATATTTTATATTAACATACTTTATAGCTGAATTAATATATGCTATTTATTCGCTGGTAGATCCTTTTGGAGCAGGACAAACTGCTCATTTTGCTCATGTAGGGGGATTCATTGCAGGGGCAATAATCGCTGGGATATATAAAGGCATAAAAGGTACATCTTATAAAAAGAAAAAGAAGTAAATTCACATTTCCAATATTATCCTTTTTTTTTTTCATAAACTTTTTTCAATAATGAGTTATTTAGAATTTTAACAAGTATAATATTGATAATCGTTAGAATTTTTATGTCTATTCATATAATTGTTGTTGGAATGGGTTATGTAGGTATTCCTATGGCTGCTTTATTAGCAAATATTGATGATTTCTATGTTACGGGAATTCAACGTAGATCACAAAGATCAGGCTGGAAAATTGATTGGTTAAATCAAGGCAAGAATCCATTTGAAGGAGAAGAACCTGGCTTAGATGAATTAATTGCTAAAGTAGTAAAGAATGGAAAGTTTAAAATAACAGATAAATATGATGCAGTAGATGATGCTGATTTTATCTTAATTGATGTTCAAACACCTGTAGATGATAGAAAAATACCTCGATATGAATCTTTAAAAGATGTTTCAAAGTTAATCGCACCACATCTAAAAAAAGGAGCTACTATTATCATAGAGTCAACTGTTGCACCAGGAACAACAGATAATATTGTTCAACCAATCTTAGAGAAATATAGTGGTATGACAAGAGGAGAAGATTTCTATTTAGTCTTTTCTTTTGAACGTGTAATGCCTGGCAAGTTAATTGAATATATCACTGATTTACCAAGAGTTATTGGCGGTGGTTGCGATAAAGCTAATGAAAATGCTAAATTCTTATATGAGAAAGTCGTTAAAAAAGAACTTCAAGTCACAGATACTCTTACGGCAGAATTAACAAAAACAATAGAAAACACATATAGAGATGTAAATATAGCCTTTGCTAATGAAATGGCATTAATTGCAGAGGATTTTAACAGGAATATCTTTGAGATAATAGATTTAATAAATTGTAGACATGACAGAATGATGCATTATCCAGGTTCTGGAGTAGGAGGGCATTGTCTCACAAAGGATCCTTGGTTGCTAATGTATGGATTAAAAAAATATACAAATAAAAAGTATGATCCTAAAATTTTACCCACATCAAGAGAATTGAATGATTTTATGCCAGAACATATGGTTGAATTAATGGAGGATGCTCTTAAAGAGGTTGATAAGTATGATAATTTAAAGATAACCCTTTTAGGAGTCTCTTATAAAGCTAATTGTGATGATACACGAAACACTCCATCTGAAAGAATTGTATCTATATTAAAGAAGAGATACCATTCTCACAATATTACATATATTGCTCATGATCCTTGGGTTAAAGAGAAAGATTATACTGAAACAGAATTAACAGATGATATTAAAAAGGCAGTTTCTGGTTCCGATGTTCTTATTTTTGCCACGAATCATAAAGAATATTACGACATTAACCTTGATGATTTAAGAAGTTGGGTAAGAACGCCAATAATTATCGATGGTAGAAATATCTTTAAGAAAAAGATCGTTGAAGAAAAAGGTTTTATATATCGAAAGGTTGGAGAAGGGCCAGATAATTTTAAATAGTAGATAATAAAAATAATTTTTTTACTTATCTCAGAGTTCTTGCGGAACATAGAATTAAATCCTAACATTTTATAATTTAATTCTTTGAGATTTTATTAATTATTAGTTTTTGTTTGATTTTCCCGCATCTTTCGGAGTTTTTCTGCTCTTCGGTACCACATAGTTAACATATTTCAACTTGTACTATAACAATCATCGTCAAATTCAAAATCTAAAATATCATCTTGGTCTTCCATTATATAATACCTTTTTATTATCTAATTCCTCTGAGAGAGAGAGAAAATAAAAGAATATTGATTATAAAAAATAATAAAGCTATACGCAGAATGAGTTTTTTATAAAAAAATAGTAATTATTTTTAATTACTCATAAATATAATTGAAAATTTTTTGTTTAATCTCGAATTCTTTGCTAAATTCATAGGAATAAATTCTAAAGTTTTGTAATCTACTCCTTGAGATTTATTATTTTAATTTTGTTTGTTTTTTTATTTCTCGCCGTTTCTTTATACTATTAATACATGCTATAACGCCGTCGATAATACCTCATCCAGTACAGTGAGTATTATCATAGGATAAATCACTTAACTTATTATCTAATTTATTTTTCCATTCTGACATAATTTTAATAACTATTAAGT
The DNA here is from genome assembly GCA_048883045.1 of Candidatus Thorarchaeota archaeon. GTDB lineage: Archaea > Asgardarchaeota > Lokiarchaeia > Sigyniarchaeales > SOKP01 > Loki-b32. Next base: position 3,781 of record JBHLRA010000049.1, read on the forward strand.
CTTTTTTAGATGAAGTAGCAATTTAGGGAATAAATATATTTTTGTTATTATTTTAAACTAAAATTGTAATTAACTTTTAATATCAAAATCTACCATTTATTTAAAATTAATTTCAAAAAAGTGATTTATCTGATACTTCAAGTAGATTATTGGGAGATTATTAGTAGTTTTTTCAATTGGGTTGCAGAATCCCATATAAAATTCAAAAAATTTTTTTTATTTTTCTCTTTATTCTCTAAAAATTGAGTTTTAATTATTTTAATAAAGATTAAAGTGTTATCTAGCTTAATAAAAGAAATGTATGGTATAGTATGGCGGGAATAAAAGAGTTAAAAGAAGAACTCTCTGAAATGCGAAGAAGCATGGAAAAATTGACAGATGAATTGCACGAAACAAATGTCGCTATAAGAGATTCTTTACAATTAACATCTCAAACGATCAGGGAAGCAAGCGAAAAATTTTCAAAAGCTTTAGAAGATACAATGAAACAAATGTCAGATTTAACTATTCAGATGAATATTAGAGACACAGTTCTTAAGAGTCTCGGAATTGATGGAATGATTCCAGATTTTCTTAAAAAAAGAAAAAAATAGTTATAAATTCTTCTTAGTGTCCCATCTTTTAAATACAAAATATAAAATAACAAGGGATACAAGATATATTATCGTAATTAATGACCATAAAATAATTTCATTACTATTACTATTAATTGCTCCCATAATCGCTTTATAAATAAAAAAAATACTAATTAATGCTAATAATCTAATAGATGAACTTGTCTTATCCATAATCAACAAAAAACTGATAGTTAATAATTAAAATAATATAATACTTAAAATTAAAAGTATAATAAAGAATAATTAAAAACTAATTTTGAATAGAAAAATGTCGGATGAAAGAACTCCTCCTATTTGTTTTAGTTGTGGTAATAGCTGTGCGGAGGATATAGAAAACACACATTATTGTATATGTGATATTGCTATCTGCCATAAATGTATTAATTCTGTCAAGAAAAACGATAAAACGTGGATTTGCCCTCATTGTAAAGAAGAAAATGATATCGAGAGAAGTAAATTGTTCCGATCAGGTTAGTTCTTTATATTACTTATTTTTATAATATTTTAACTAGTTTTTACCCTTATATAGCCGATGATGAAAAAAAACTCATTATGATCCATAAATGATTATATCATGGAAGACTGAGGCTTATTATCTAGTTGAGCATTAAAAACTTAAAAAGATAAAAAGCTTGCTATATTTTTACTATATAAGAATATTAATAAATCTTAGATTATCGATGCCAGCTAATATTATATCCAAGGTTGTAGAAATAGAGAACTGCAATAAAGATCTACTCATTAAGGCTATCTATACACCAGAGTTTTGGATAACAGTAAACCCTTCTAAAAAAATGGATGCTAAATTTACTGCCCCAAATGTATTATATACAAAAATTACAGACGAGATTATCAGCATTAAGGTGGAAATGGAAGGTGAACTAGTATTACAGGATAAAGGCGAGCAAGAGAGAAATAAGGGACACTTAATCGAAATGAATGTTCGGAACAATGAGGATGTAAAGGAATTAGAAGGACGTATGCGAATAAAGGCACTATCCCCAAATAAGTCAAAGATCGGAGTTTTTATAGACCATTTTGCATTAGGAAGTGATTTTCTTAATTTAATTGGAAAAAGTGTGGCGGAACTCACATTAAGAACCAAAATTACAGATATGTTACGAAATTTAGAACGATGGTTAAAAACACATTCTTTGGACGATTTAAAAAAGAATAATAAACAAAACATTAATTAATATTTAGTACCAACAATTATTTGTATGATTCTAAAAAAAAAGGGTTGAATAATGAATATCTGGATTATGGAATCTGATAGCGGTATTACTCTTCTCTATAAGCCTTATATGGATTTTCCTGTAAATGAAGATTTGGTATCAGGTCTTCTTACAGCTTTAAATCAGTTTACCATTGTTGAATTCAAACAAGGAATAGATTCTATTGAGATGGGTGGCTTAAGATGGGTTTATATTAGTGATAAAGATACTAATCTCCTTTTTATCGCAGCAGATTCTAAAGAGGTAACTGGAGATATATTAAGATCACGTTTAGATGTAATACGCCATTCATTTATTCAACAATATGCTAACGATAAAAATCGATGGAAAGGAAAATGGGCAGGAAACGTTGAAATATATCAACCATTTGAGCATATTATTGACGAGTATTATACTCAGTGGAAACAAGCAGAACGTATTACAACTTTAGCTGAATTTTTTGATATCTTAGGAATTTTTCAACAAATCCTAAATTTGGTCATTAATGTTATAGAGGGGCATTTGGTTAAAAAGAAAAAGGATATTATCTATGAAAAAATTGATGAAATGTTTATAATCTATTCAAACCTAACCAGTGTAAAGAAATATCCTGAACTGAGTAAAATAACTTTTGAACGAACAATTGGGTTCAATATAATTAACATTAATCCAATGAATAGCAATATGTACATTGTAGAGAAACATATAATAAATTTGATTAGGCGAATCGTAGAAATCCTTAAAATAAATGTAGGTTATTACACATGTTTAAAATATTTTATTGAAGAAAATATTTTTGATTACTTATTATCGAACTTCAGCCTTTTAAATGATTTGAATTTATTTACATTTTTATTACAGTTATTTTTAATAAAATGATTTAGATTCAATCTATTTATTATTATTATAGTTTTAGATGAAAATGTTGAGTATTCCATCGAAATATTTGTTGTTCTGCCTTTAAAAATAAAACTGATTTATATTAAATAGATTTATTAGAAGAAATTTATTTAAATTATTAATTGACTTCTAATGATTAACCTATCAAAACAATGGACATCATATTACTCACAATAATATTCACTCTCTTTGTCTTAATAATCATAAGCTATTCGAAATCTAGTCTTGATTTCGTTGCAATATCTTTAATCTGCTGTTTCACAGCTGCAGCAATTACTGGGCTAGTAAGAGGTGTCGAATTTGATACTTTCATCGGATTTATTGAATGGGAAGCGATAATAATCATTTTAAGCATGAGTCTTATAACTAAAATAGCCCAAGATTCCAACATTTTAGAATTTGTTGCTGTAAAACTGTTTAAATTATCGAAAGGCGATCAGAGAATATTTTTTTATTTATTATGCATTATTACAACCCTTTTAGCAGCAATTATTAGTGATGTAGTTGTGGTATTAATTCTTGCACCAATTGTTGTCAGATTATGTCATTTCTTGAAAATTAGAGCAGGAACTTATTTATTAGGTATGACTATTTGTATCAATATTGGCTCGATAATAACGCCTTTTTCAAGTGGAGAAAATATTATTATTTCCACAGCGTTTGAATTAAATACAGCTTATTTTATTCAATTTTATTGGATTTTTTCATTCATATTATTATTTACAACAATATTTCTCATAGATCGATACTTCCTAAGAAAAGAACCAAAAATCGAAGAGATCCAAAAAAAATACGTTATAGATTTGATTAATACTGATATAATGGTAAAAAATAAGAGGATGTTTTATTTTAACGGTATAGCCATAATGATAACAATTATTTTATTTGGTATTCTCCCACTTTTATATTTAACCGCAATTATTTCTGCATTGATTTTAGTACTCGTTAACAGGAGTTATACAAAAAAACCTATGAGTGAACTTTTAAAAGATATTGAATGGGAAATTTTGTTCTTTTTCATTTCTTTGTATGTAGTGATTGGTTGCCTTATTGAGGCGGGATTTGGAGAACTTTTTGAAATGATCCCTTTTGAGGTTTTAAATCCTTTTGTTATGGCTTTCTTAATTCTAATAATAATTAGTTTCATATCAGGTGTAGTTGCAAACACTCCCACTGCTTTAATTTTTATTCCAATAGTCGGAATTTTAACAGAGCCAATATCTAGCGGAGGTTTTGGTTTTTCATCAATTCCTTTACTTTTTTCCCTAATTATAGGTATTAATCTTGGTGGAAACTTCTTGCCTTCAGGAGCAGCTTGTGATATGATGACTCTGAAAATTGCGCGAGATTCCGGAGTAGAAAATTTTAGTTATAAGCGTTTACTGAAAGTCGGAGCTATTTTTGCATTTATTCACATTGGGATATCAATATTATATTTATTGATCATAGTACCAATTTTCGGGTAAATTGTACTAAAAGAAAAAGAAAATTGTTAAAAAAAATAAATTGTTTAAATCCACCCTCTAAGCCGCATTGCTGTTAATACTCTTTCGAGAGAAATCATGTAAGCACCCATACGATTGTGAGTGTTGAATTTTTGAGCTTGTTCAACTGTTGATCGATAAGCTCGTGTCATAACGCGATCTAAAGCTTCAAAAACTTCTTTCTCTGTCCAGAAATATCGATAATAGCCTTGAACCATTTCAAAATAAGAGACAGTCACTCCACCAGCATTACAAAGGAAATCCGGAATTAAAAGTATTCCTTTTTCAAATAAAGTTTGATCTGCATCTGGAGTTGTTGGACCATTAGCAAGCTCCGCAATTATTTTTGCATTAACATTATCAGCATTTTTCCTCGTTATCACATTTTCTAGTGCAGCAGGTACTAATATATCGCATTCTAATTCTAATAATTCTTCATTTGAAATTTCACTTGTACCTTTAAGTCCTACAACTGATCTTGTTTTCTCTTTAAATTCTGCGGCGTCATGAGGATTTATTCCCTCTTTATTATAAATACCTCCTCTAGAATCAGAGACCGCTATTATTTTACATCCAAAATCATCCCTAAGTAGTTTAGCAGCCCATGATCCTGCATTTCCATATCCTTGAACTACTGCAGTTGCTCCGTTTAGATCTAAACCTATATCTTTTGCTGCTTCTCTGATTGTAAATACTCCTCCTTTAGCTGTAGCAATTGATCTACCAGCGCTACCACCTAAGGGTAAAGGTTTTCCAGTTATAACAGAAGGAGCATGCCGACGCACAATTTTTTCATATTCATCCATCATCCAAGCCATAATTTGAGGGTTAGTATAAACATCCGGAGCAGGAACATCTATAGTTGGTCCGATAAAGTCAGCTAGTTGTCTAATATAACTTCTAGCGAGAGTTTCAAGCTCTCGATTACTCATTTCTTTAGGATTGCAGATAATTCCACCTTTGGCACCACCTAATGGTATATCTACACAAGCTGTTTTCCAAGTCATCCACGCAGACAAAGCTTTAACTAATGATGCACTTTCTTCAGGATGCCATCTAATACCTCCTTTCATAGGACCTCTTGCTGAATTATATTGAGAACGAAAACCTTTGAACGTTTTTATTGTTCCATCGTCCATTTTCATTGTAATTTTAATCTCAACAAATCTCTCTGGTTCACTTAAAGCGTTGTAGATGTCAAGTTCATAATTTGCTAATTTACATGCGTCTGAAAGTTGTTTTTGAGATATTTTAAAGGGATCTAATATTTCACCCATATTAATTTCACTTGTTTTACTATTGTCTAAGTTGAATTTTTTTCAATTTCAGTAGCAATAAATATAATTTTTATGAAAAAATTTTATATTTCTATTAAATTAAATTGAATAATAAATAATTAAATAAAGTAATAGAAATTAAAGTTTACTTTTAGTGAAGTTCCCAGTACTTTCCCACAAAAACAGAATATTTACCAGAAATAGAACAATTTCTAAAATTTCACAGAAATTTAGATCTTAAATATTCATTCATAGCTTTAGCTGCTACTCGTCCAGCACCCATAGCTGAAATAACTGTTGCTGATCCAGTTATAATATCACCACCGGCGAAAATGCCTTCTATATTTGTTTTTCCTTCTTCATCAGCTTCGATATAACCCCATTTAGTCAATTTTAAATCAGAAATTGATTTAGTTAATATGGGGTTCGCATTAGTTCCAATTGCTAGAATAACTGTATCGCAGTTAATAAAATACTCAGAATTTTCAATAGGAATTGGTCTTGGTCTTCCTGAAGCATCAAGTTCACCTAATCGCATTTTTAGAACTTCAATCTTCTCTACACTTCCATTATCATCTCCTAAGAATCTCGTAGGGTTCGATAAAAAACGAAATTCAATTCCTTCTTCTAATGCATGGTGATATTCTTCTCTTCTCGCGGGCATTTCAGCCTCTGTTCGTCTATAAACAATAATGACTTTCTCAGCTCCAAGTCTTAAAGCAACTCGAGCTGAATCTAATGCAGTATTGCCTCCACCAATCACAATTATAACTTTTCCTATTTTAATGGGGGTATCATATTCAGGAAATTTATATGCCTTCATTAAATTTGTTCTTGTCAAGAATTCATTAGCAGTTAGGACACCATTTAGATTTATTCCTGAGATTTTTCTCATTGAAGGTAATCCTGCACCCACACCTATAAAAAAAGCTTTAAAGCCCATTTCCTTCAAATCATCTATAGTTAGAGTTTTTCCAATAATCCTATTATACTCAATTTTAACACCCAGCATTTTTAAAGTCTCAATCTCATCTTCAACAATCTCTTTTGGAAGTCTGAATTCTGGAATACCATATACTAAAACGCCTCCCCCTTTATGAAAAGCCTCGAAAATTGTAACATCAAATCCGTATCTTGCAAGATCAGCAGCACAAGTAAGACCAGCAGGTCCTGAACCAATTACTGCTACCATTATGTTATTTGGAGCTTCGCAATCTGGACATTCTTTTAGTTGATTCTTTCTTTCCCAGTCTGCTACATATCTTTCAAGTGCTCCAATTGCTACAGGTTCCCATCTTCTGCTTAAAATGCATGCTTTTTCACATTGGGTTTCTTGAGGACAAACTCTTCCACATATTGCTGGCAATATATTATAGTTTTTTATACTGCGAATTGCTTCTACTAAATTATCTTCTTTAATTAATCTTATAAAATTAGGAATATCAATATTTACAGGACATCCGTTTATACATTTAGGGTCACCACATTGTAAACATCTTTCTACTTCTATTTTAACTAATTCATCAGTGAAGCCTAATGCTACCTCAGAAAAATTATTAGCTCTTTCAGAAGGAGCTTGCTCTGGCATTTTTTGTCTCGGTATTTTCACTCGATTATCCCTCTATTATCCAATTTTCAAATTCTCACATTCTTTTTTGTAGAGATCATAAGATTTTTCTTCCATATCAGCAAATCTTTTTTCTCTGTTCAATAAAATATTAAAATCTACGATGTGACCATCAACGTCAGGTCCCTCAACGCAAGCAAAATGGATTTCACCATCTTTTGCAGGAAATCGACAACCACCACACATTCCAGTTCCATCTATCATTATTGTATTCAAAGATACAAATGTTTTTACTTTTGGTAGACCTTCTATACCGCTCGTCAAATCTGCAACATTTTTCATCATTATCATAGGACCAATTGCGATTACCAGACTAAATTTCTCTTCACTTAATAATCTCTTTAGGGGTTTTGTAACAAATCCTTCAATTCCTTCACTACCATCATTTGTACATATAATTAGTTTTTCACTGACAGTAGCCATTCTTTCTCTCCAAAATATAAGATCACTAGTTCGAGACCCCAGTATTGAAATAATTCTATTACCAGCCTGATTTAGCTCTTTCGCTTGAGGATAACAAGGAGCGATTCCCACTCCCCCACCAATTATAATAATTGGGTGTTCATATTTTTCTACATGAATTTTATTCCCTAAAGGCCCTACTACATCTAAAATTTCATCTCCTTCATTTTGGTGAGAAAGCAATAAAGTAGACTTTCCAACTACTTGAACTACCAGTGTGATGATGCCTTCGTCTCGTTTATAGTCTGCAATGGTAAGTGGAATCCTCTCTCCTTTCTCATTAATTCTGATTAATACAAAATTTCCTGCATTTGCCTTTTTAGCAATTAAAGGTGCATAAATATCCATTTCAAATAATGTACCACTTTTTCCTAACATAACTTTCTTTAAAATTTTATAAGGCACTATAGTTCAACCTAAATTTGATTTTTAATCTCAGATCCATTTTAAATAAATACTTATTCTCTAATTGAAGGTATAATTTAGTCTAAAAAAACATTTTCTTATATACCATAGTTAACGGGAATTATTTCCCTTTTTTAGCTTAATATTTGGAATTATAATCACTTAAAAGAGATTTACTTTAGTATTGCATGTTCAATAAATGGATCAATCAAAAAAAATTAATCGGCTAATTAAAAAAATTAATTTTCTAAAAAACTTTTTTAATATTAAGTAGAAAATTTTCAAATTATAATAAATAATTTTAGAGTCTTCAGATTCAACTCTTAATATTATTTCAATTCAATAATGAATATAATAATTGTTCTAGATTTTGGAGGTCAGTATACACATCTGATAACGCGCCGAATTCGAGATTTAGGTGTATATTCTGAAATAAAACCTTATGATATAAGTCTTGATGAATTAAGAGAAATTGAACCTAAAGCTATTATTCTTTCAGGTGGTCCTGGAAGTGTCTATGAGCAAAATGATCCAAAACTAAGGAAGGAATTTTATCAATTTATTAGATACAATAAAATTCCTGTATTAGGAATATGCTATGGACATCATTTAATCATACATCAATTAGGAGGTAAAGTTGAATCTAAAGAAACTAAGGAATATGGAAAAGCGAATCTAACAATTTTAGAACCAAATTTACTTTTTGATTCATTGGAAAAAGAACAAATAGTGTGGATGTCACACGGAGACCAAATCATTGAGATTGCTGAAGGTTTTACACCATATGCTAGAACAGAAACTTGTCCTATAGCCGCTTATGGAAATCAAGAAAAACTAATATTTGGGGTTCAATTCCATCCAGAAGTTTCAAACACACCAAATGGAAATAGAATATTGGAAAATTTCATATATAAAATTGCTCATTGTAAAAGAGAATGGAAGTTGGAAGGTTGGATTGATGAATCAATTGAAGATATAAGAAAAGTAGTTGGTTCAGAGAATAAAGTAATTCTAGGATTAAGTGGCGGGGTTGATTCCTCTGTTGCTGCTGTTCTGCTACATAAAGCAATAGGTGATCGATTACATTGTATTTTTGTAAATAATGGAGTTTTAAGAAAGAATGAAGAGATTGAAGTACAAGAAACTTTCAAAAACAAATTAAAATTTGAAAATTTCCATTATGTTGATGCTCAAGAACTTTTTCTAGAAAAACTTGCGAATGTTGAAGATCCGGAAGAAAAGCGTCGAATTATTGGTCATACATTCATAGAAGTATTCGAGAATAAAACAATTGAATTAGAAACTCTTTTTCCAGATATTAAATTTCTTGCTCAAGGCACTATTTATCCTGATCGTGTTGAAACCAGTGCTACAAGTAAAGCTTCAGTAAAAATAAAATCTCACCATAACCTTACATTACCGGAGGATATGAAATTGGAAATTATTGAGCCATTGAAAGATTTATATAAAGATGAAGTGAGAAGAATTGGCTTGAAACTAGGAGTCCCCAAAGAGATTGTTTCCAGACATCCATTTCCTGGACCTGGTTTAGCAGTGAGGATAATTGGCCCCATCAATAAAGATAAACTTGATATATTAAGACAAGCTGACGAGATATTAATAGAAGAAATTAAGAAATCTGGATTATATGAGAGTCTATGGCAAGCATTTTGTGTTTTCTTACCCTTAAAAACTGTTGGAATAATGGGTGATTACCGCACATATGAATATATATGTTCGATTCGTGTGGTCGAATCCCTGGATGCTATGACAGCAAATTTTTCTAAACTAGATTGGGAGCTATTAGAAGGGATTAGTACAAGAATCATTAATGAGGTTAAAGGAATTAACCGCGTGGTCTATGATATCTCTAATAAACCTCCCAGTACAATAGAATATGAGTAATTTATGTGATCTGTAAAAGATCATTCTTCATTACTAATAGATTTTAATTGGTAGATTAATTAGATCCTTTAAATATTGATATTTTCAATGTGATGAATATGACAAAAGAAGAAATTGCATGGGATCTGAGTGGACTATTTACAGGTTATGATGATCCTAAAATTGATAAATTAATAGAAAATTCAAGAGCAGAAGTGGACCAATTTATTAAAGATTATAAAGGAAAGATAAAATCTCCTGAATTTAGTGCTGAGGACCTAAATAAACTATTTCAACGACAAGAAGAATTTGAGGCAAATTTAGATGAACTGCAGACTTTTGCTTATATTTTGTATGATGCAAATATGCAAATTACTAAACATGAAGCTTTAAAAAATAAAACGATAGGATTTCTGACAGAAGTAAATCAAAAATTGACATTTTTAGAATTAGAAGTTGGTAAATTTGTTTTTGAAAATAAAGATTTACTTAGTGATCCAAAATTAAATAATTATAAGCATTATTTAGAGAAAACTGCCAGAGCCTATCCACATTTATTATCTGAATTAGAAGAGCAATTAATTTTAGAGAAAGACCAGTTTGGTGTCAATCAATGGAGTCAATTGCAAGGAAAATGGCTTAATACGCGTCAATTTCATGTTATGGTTGAAGGTGAAGAAAAAATTTTATCTTATGGAGAAGCTGATGCCTTGTTACGTCATCCAGATAGAGATACTAGAATTTCGGCAGATAAATCTATATATAGCACATTAGGAAAAGATGAATATATCTTCTCAACGGCTTTACGTAATATATGCTGTGATTGGATGAAAACTGTAGAGAGAAGAAAATATGATAATGCCCTACATCACAGTTTAATAATAAATGATTCAGAACAAGAAATTATAGAATCCATGATGAAAACAGTTGAAGAAAATGCCCATGTTTATCAAAGATACTTAAAATTGAAAGCAAAATTATTGAATTTACCAAGATTAAATTATGCAGATGTTCTTGGTCCTCTTCCTGAAATATCTGAAAAAAAATTTTCTTGGAATGATACAAAAGAGTTAATTTTAAAAACATTTGAAGGATTTGATAAAGAGTTTGCTAAAATTGCAACCGAGATGTTTGAAAAACATCATATAGATGCCAGCATCAGAATGGGAAAAAGAAATGGGGCATATTGCGCCAGTTGGTATAAGGGAAAATCAGCATTTATATTACTGAACTTTGCTGGGCAAATAGGGGAAGTATATACCTTAGGACATGAATTGGGACATACAATTCACGATTATCTCGCAGCTGAGAAACAAACACTTCTGAATTTCCATCCTGGGTATACCACAGCAGAATGCGCTTCAACTTTTTGTGAGTTACTTTTAACTGATTATTTATTAGAAACGAGTGATTCTGTTAATTTCAAAAAAGCAGTTTTAGCTCATGTCTTAGATGATGCTGGAATGGCTGCTTTTCAAGTAAGTGCTCGTTATTGGTTCGAAGAAGGCATGTATAACGCAATAAAAAATGATGAATATTTGGATGGAGAAATGATCTCAAAATTGTGGCTAGCAGGGAGAGACAAGATATATGGAGATTCAATTGATTTTTTTGATGAGTTAAAATGGGAATGGACTATGAAACCTCATTATTATCGTGTCGGTTTTAGGTTTTATAATTATCCCTATGTCTACGCCCAACTCTTCGTGTACGCCCTCTACCAAATCTATAAATCAGAAGGAAAAAGTTTTGCTCCAAAATTCAAAAAACTTCTTGCAAGTGGAGGTTCAGTTTCACCCAGAGAACTTGGTAAACTTGTGGGTTTAGACATAACTAAACCTGATTTTTGGAAACTTGGTATAAAACAATATGAAGATTTTGTAAATCAATTAGAGAGCCTTATAGATTGATTTATAGAGAATTTTTTTTTCTTTTTATTTTACTCTTTTTTTATTTTATTTAAGGTAAAGATATAGAGATAAGCTCTTGCCATGGATGGACAGCATTAACCATGGCAAGAGCTGTGAGTAGATAGACATTTTCCCAATTCGCAATAGATCTAAGGTGGAAGAAAGTTTGGCTGATTGGAATGGTACTTATTAAATTTATTTAAGGTGTAGGAATTGATCCTTCATTCAAATTTATTATTTTTACTTTTCCTCTTAATATCGAAGGTCATTCCATCCACCTAATTTTTAA
>JBHLRA010000049.1:15949-17323 GCA_048883045.1 Candidatus Thorarchaeota archaeon
TTTTGGTGATTATAATAAAATTATAGGTAAAAAAATACTGAAAAAGAAAGTTAAAAATCATATTCAAGAATTAAATGGGTTCTATTCTTTTTTCCTAGCATTTTCTGAGCCATTTTGGAATTTGCGATGTTTTCAGCCCCTACTGGATAACTACCCCATGTAATAGAATTTTTAGGGGGCATCAATTGTGTAGCAGTATGTCCATACATAAGCATTGCTATGCCCGCTCTTCTATGATCTGGGTGAACAACCCAATCGTGAAAACTCACTGAATCCAATTTCCCTTTCCATTTTCCCTTTTGATTCACCGAAAAAGCATTTGGTATAATGTATCCACAAGCAATAGCCTCTCCTGTAGGTTTATAATAGACCATCCACATCATATATTTATTTCCATATGTAAAGATAAAATCGACAAGATTTTCAAAGTTATTTGCTATCTTGGGAGTTATTTTAGCAGAGGGTGGCATATAATCTCTATGGAGTCGAATAAAATCTTCTTTACAGTCATGCATCCCTTTAGAGCCAGGATTTACTATCTCGTACTCTGAAAAATCATATAAGGTCCCATCTCTCCTTCTTAGCTTATAGGGATCAAACTTTAATCCTACCATCTTGTATCTATCCTCTTCGAACAACACATCGAATCCTCTCTCTAAAAATACTTGTTGATATAAAGGAGGATTACAGGGACATCCTATGAAAGTTTCTTTACAGCTCCCTTCAACCATAAAGCCCCATCCATATATAACAGTTGGCACGTTAATAGGACCTCTAATCTTCTTGAAACCTCTTTCTTTTGCATAGTTAAGTAATGCATTAAGGAGATATTCTATCTTCTCTCTGTCATGGTCGTAAACTCCAAAAAATCCGAAGAATAGAATATCGCTTCCATCTTCATAAGTAAGGACGATTCCGACAACCTCATCAGTTTCTTTACCAAATCTTTCCTTATCTGATGATTCTTTTAAAATTATGGCTTTCGCATTATATGCTCGTATATCGCCAAGAATATACTTATGAAATTCTGGTAAAATTGGAATGCTGATTCCAATTTGAAGATGTTTGATTATCTCTATTGGTTTTTCCAAAATTGTTGTTTTCAAATATGGTATTGCAATTTCTTGTAACATAAAATCACTTCCTAGTAGTCATTTTAGATTAAATAAATAATTTGATAGGTTATATTTAAAGAAAAAAATTGAGACATAGTGCGAAGAAAGATGGAAAAATAGAAAGATTTGTAAAAAAAAATAGTTTAATTTAAAAATTACTTTTTCAAATTAAGGTTATGAGTACTATTAACAGAAGTAAGTTGTACAAATACAGCCTTATTTTTTGTACCTTATTAGTAGCTATCCTTGTATCTCTTAT
>JBHLRA010000050.1:0-17263 GCA_048883045.1 Candidatus Thorarchaeota archaeon
TTGAATTTTTTGAGCTCAATCAATCCAACCTTAATATCTTTAAACAGATTATTTAGACTTATTTTTATTTTATCCTTTTCATTCCTAATACTATCAGTTTTATTTAAGAGTTTTTTGATTTGTTTTTCAATAGCTCTAATTTCTTTTTTTGTTTCAGTTCTGTCAATTCTATTGTTTAATTTTGTTATATCTTTGTTAACCTTTTCATAGTCTTTAATATATTTATTATAGGTTAAAATAAAATCCCAATATTTCTCCTTAAGGTCTTCAGATTCAACTTGATAAATTATTAATTTGTCTCGAGGTTTTGTAGAACGACCATAAACTCTTTTTTCGTAACGCATAAAATAGATTTGATCAGATTTGTTCTTAACAAGATTTACAAAACCGTCTTTCAATATTAATAAATTTAGTTTATCTTGCAGATCTCTTTCGGCAATATCTACAATTTCTTTAGCTATTTTTGAACTCATTCTGACAAAATTGTCTTGCAGAAAAGCCGAAATAGTCTTATTTTCTGATTTTGTAATTAGATCTTGTAGATCACCTATGTTAACGGATGAAGGATGAGGTTTGGCATATTTTGGTTCTGATGGGAAAGAAGTAGCTAATCTTCGGTAGATTTTTTCTTTTCCCTCAGGATCAATGTAAATAATTGTAACATGAGGGTTCATAAATGCTGTTTCTTGGATGTACTTTTCAACATATCCTTTGACATATTTCACATTTAAATAATTGAGTTTAATATAAGTACCATGTAAAAAGGGACTATCAATTTCAGTTGGATGGATCAAATATTTTTTTTCATTTTTAGAAGTGGTGAAAAATTCTGAGCACATAGCATACACCTGGTCACTTGATTTTGAAACTGTAACAACTGGTTTACCAGTGGTGTTTTGAGCATCACTGAAAGCACTTGGTGCACCGAATCCTTGACTTCCTCTAGTTTGTTTTAATTCCATAGATTTTGAAGAAGCTAGATATCGCCCAAATTTTCTTAAATCAATTTTTGACATTCCTGTACCATTATCAAAAATTTCAAAAATATAACTCATTATATTTTTCTGACTAATTTCCGAAGTTAATAATGAAGGTGCTTCATATTCTCTCATACGAACAATTACTATTGGTTCTAGATCAATAATATTTTCAACAGGTTTAATGATCTCTTGCATATCATCAATAATTCTTTTAACTTCCTCCTCTACTTCTAATTCTTCCTTATCAATTATCTCTCCAGATTCTTCTTCTCTAACTGCGATTTCTTTAGTTGTCTTAGTATCAGATTCATTAGATTCAATACCAAATTCTTGCATCAAAGTATGTTTTGCTTCATTATCTAAATGTTGAGATCTCTTTTCTTCCTTTGCAGCCTCAACAATCGAGAATTTTTCTAAAAACAATTCTTGATCGAGAGAAAATGCAATTTTTGAATCTGGTTTTGCTAATTCTTTCCATTGAAAACTTTCAATGGCATCTAATGCATTATCTATAAATTCTGCACAATATTGTACATGTTTCCAATAACCAAACTCGAAACCAACTAACTGAGTTCTCTTTCGCATGTATTCTGCGATAGTCCCTTGTTTGATTTTATCTTCTTCTTTCGATGTAATTTTAAACGCACTCAAAAAGTAATTTATTTATCAATCTTAATTAAAACATATTATAAATATATATACATTTATTACGAATTTAATTAATTAAACAATATGATTTTAAACATTAATTCTTAATTCTAAGTATTCAATATCTTCTCAAACTTTAATTCTTTCTTCACGTCTTACAGTAAATAATTTAATATTTAAATATTTTCATTAGATAATAAAATGTTATATAGGTTGATGATTCTTTTAAAGAAAATTCTTATTATCAACTCTATAGGAAATTTCTAAGACTTTGTTGTTTGATATGATTGTAAAACAACATCAATTATTTTAGATGCAATATATCGTTTAGTGTTTCTCTCTACGTGAGTAATATGCTTTTTTTTGTCTATAATAAATACTTCATTATACTTACTGCCAAAACCTATATCTTGCCTTCCTATATCATTTGCTACAATTAAATCAACTTCAGATTTAATGAGCCTATTATATGCGCGTTCGATTAACTCACTTTTAGAGACATTGGTTTCTGCTTTAAACGCTACAATAAATAGACTATAATCTTTTTTTCTGGCTACATTGATTATTTTTGGCGTTAATTTCATATTTACTTGTAATTCTTCTACACTATCAGATGAAATTTTTCCCTCAATACACTCAATTGGTTTATAATCACTTACAGCTGCTGCTGAAATAAAAATATCAAAATTATTTAGTGAGATTTCATCTTTAACAGCATCTATAAAATCATCAGTTGAAGTAACACGTTTAATTTTTAAATAATTTGGAAGTTTTGCCATGCATTCACCAGCAATCAAAGTTACATTAGCCCCTCTAGCTGAAGCTTCTTTAGCTAATTCGATCCCCATTTTTCCTGATGATTTATTTGATACGAATCTAACTGAATCTATCGCCTCTCTAGTAGGACCTGCAGTTATAAGAACTTTCATTCCATCTAAATCTTTTTTAGTGACTAATAAATCTATAACTCTATCAATTATATCATCAATTCTAGCGATTTTTGCTTTACCTTCGGAAATCCTAGGACCCAGAATCTCCACTCCACAATCCCGTAATTTTTTTTCATTTTTTTCTAAGATAGGATGTTTATACATACTTTCATGCATAGCAGGCACAATTACAATTGGTAGGGAGGATCCAAACGCAGTTGATGCTACAGTTGTAACTGGAGTATCATCAATTCCGTTTGCAATTTTTGAAATTGTATTTGCAGTGGCGGGACATATTAAAATTAAATCAGCTTTTCCTACACTCCTAGGTCTATCTCCCGCGAGATAAACATGTTCAACCGCTCCAGTTAATTTTGTAATAACTTTATTTCCTGTTGCCCATTCCATTAAAGCAGGGTTTATTAATTCTGTAGCTGCCTTTGACATGACACATATTACTTCAGCTCCTAATCTCATAAGTTCCCGGGCTACAATAGGTGATGAAACTACAGCTACTGAACCTGTTAAGCACATACAAATCGTTTTTCCTCTAAGAATCGTACCTTTACTTTCCGCAATATCTTTTGAGGGGTGTTGAAAATTATTTTTTGACATATTCATATAGTTTTTTTACTAATTTTCAATTAAACTTTCAGATTCTATGTAAATAAAATTTATGCATCAATAAAAAAAATAATGATACTCATTTTTGAATTCTCTTAAAATTTATATTTCTGTTATTCAATAAGAAAAGAATTATGAATTTTATTGACTAGTTATTACCTCGATTTATTGTCTTTACTTTTTATTTATGATTTTAAATAATTTTATTGAAATATTGTAACAAAATTTAATTAATCGTTTAAAACTAATGAATAAAATCTGTGATTTACATATCCATAGTAGATTCTCTGGAGGGGCAAGTAAAAATATTGACATTTATAGAATTGCTTCAAATTGTATGATTAAGGGAATAGATTTAGTTGGAACAGGTGATTGTCTTCATCCTTTATGGTTAAATGAATTAAAAGATAGTTTAATAGAAGCTTCAGATGGAATTTTTTATAATCCAAAAGTGCCAAATGTGCGATTTATATTACAAACTGAAGTTGAAATGATATGGAAAAACAATTTAAAGTTCAAAAAAGTTCATTTCATTATTCTTTTTCCAAATTTTGAAAAAGTCGAAGAATCTATTGAAATCTTATCTAAATTTGGTAATTTATCTAAAGAAGGGAGACCTAAAATTTATAATTCTCCAGAGAAGATTATTTTTAGTTTAAAATCTATAGACAGAAGTATTGAGATTATCCCTGCGCATATTTTTACACCATATTTCGGTTTATTTGGAGATATCTCACACTTTAAAAGTATGGAAGATGCTTTAGGAACTGGAAAAAGTTATATTAATTGTGTAGAAACTGGATTAAGCGCCGATCCCTTAATGGTTAGAAGAATTTCGGATTTAAATAAAGTTTCTTTAATATCAAATTCAGATAGCCATTCTCCATATTTTCATAGAATAGGTAGAGAGGCGACAATATTTAATATAAATAAATTAAATTACCAAAGTCTAATCAATTCAATTGGAAAAAATAAAATTATTAAGACATATGAGTTCAAACCATCACAAGGTAAATATTATTATAACGGTCATAGACCAGAGCGCCACACTGAAAATCAGGATTATTTTTGCAGTCCAAAACTTAATATCAATTATTGTCCTTACTGTAAAAAAAAACTTACTACGGGTGTTTTAGCTCGAGTTCAAGAATTAAGTGATCAACAGAATCCATTTCAATTAAAGTTCCAATATATTGTGCCATTATTACATTTAATTTCAATAGTTTTAGGAAAATCCGAATATGATAGAAGGAATTTATCAATATATCAAAATTTAATTGCCCAAAATGGTAGTGAATACGCAATATGGGAAGGAAAGAGTAATTTTAATAATATTCCCGAAAAATTAAATGAAGCAATTCACAAAGTTCGAAATGGAAAATTCTGGTTTATACCAGGACACGACGCTTTTTATGGAAAATTACAATTTGAGAATTAAATCAAGAATTATTCTTATAAATCTATAACTTTAACTATTAATTTTAATTTTAAACTAATATCATTAAACTTTTTAAATTGATCTGGGTTTAAAACTATTTGATCCTTAATTTGAAGAATATCTAGGAATTTTTCACCATAAAACGTTTTTTTAATTTTAGATATATCAAAAAACACTCTATCATTCTTAGTAATTTTGTGAATTCCTACTGATTCAAATTCATTTTTTCTAATTTCAAGGATTTCATTTGAGTATTTAAAAAATGGTGTATGTTGCAGTTTTTTCAAATTAAATATTCTTGTACTTCCAAGTTCACGTTGATCTAATATCTTTTTTATTAGAGAATGAATATTAATTAGAAATTTTGATTTAAAGTCTTTTATTTTAATATTTGGAGAAAAACTTTCGTTTATTAATTCAGTGTATTGAAGATCTAATCCTGCTAAATCATTGTTTAAATCTAATAAAGTTAAAATTTGAGAAGAGTTATGTTCAATGTTAACTTTTAATTCTTCAAAGATATAGTCTTTTTCTTTAAAAATAAAGTTCAGCAAAAAATCGTTAAAAGCTTTAAGAAATTTTTTATAATTTGGTATAAAAACTCTATTTTCATTATTTAATACAATCTGGTTGGCTTGAAATGGATCAATTTCTTTACTTAATACTGCTTTAACTAATGATAACGGATAATATCCTTCGATGAATTCCATTCCTCTAGAAATACTTTTAATAGCATCTTTAAAAGAACATTTTTTAATTACATTAACAGTTTTGATTATATTACTCTCGATTTTTACTGGAGTCTTTTTGCAATAACACAAATCAAATGGTTTTAAATCATGAAAAAGTGGATTATTATAATCGGGAATTATTATTTGAGAACTATAAGCATTCACAATACTTCCTTGAATTGGTTTATTTGCCAAATTCCATTCTATAACCATAATATCATCAGAATATTTATGATCAACTTCATAACTATATTCATTACTTTTACTTGATAGAGCTAAACCTTCTATTGATTTTACTTCATAATTATCTAATTCGCCCCAAAACTGCTGTCTATAATAAAATACGTCTTGAAAACTGCTCAAATCATCTGAAAACAGTTCTTTCATTATGAAATAATTGATCCCAATTTCAGAGGATTTTATTATCTGATCATTTAATCCAAAAAAGCCAATACGAGAAATGATATAATGATAAACGGGATTTTTTAAATTATTTTCATCGTGTCTTACTACATAAGTATTTCTCTTTTTTCTAAATTCTCCTTTTGCTCTTTCTATATTATATTTTTCAATTAAAGCCTTTAAGTAGCTAAATTTTTTAAGATATACTTTTCTTTCCAATTCTTGAATTTCTTTTTTATAATTCTTATAATTATTGTAGAATTTTTCTTTGGGAATACCTATAACTTTAAATTGCTTTTTCAATAATTTTAATTTCTCAATTACACAGAAATTATCAATTTCAGAAAAAAAATAGTCTAATAGGTCGGTTTTTATGGCATTTAACTGAGTTTCAGAAACTATTTCCTTAAAAGCTGGGTTCTTATTAACTAATTTTTCGTAATACTTTTTAATAAGATATATTGAGAAATATTTAGTGTTTAAATCCGAACTATTTACCATCTCTCTTAGATCCTTAATGTATAAATAAATAAAAGAAATATCTTTAAATTCTGATATTTTATCAATGGATTCAATAATTCTAAGGATATTAAAAAATGAATAATCTGGGATTGCATTCAAAAATTTTTTAAAACCTTTTTCAATTTGCTTATTGAATTTTAAAACGTAATTTACTAATTCATTTTCATGTGAATTTTCTAAAAACTCAAAAAATTCTATAAATAAATTATTATTTATCGCTGTGTCTAAGAAAGTTTCAATAATAGATTCACTTTCGAATTGATTTATAATCGCTTTATTCAAATAACTTAATGCTTCTACGCAATTGTTTTTAATAAAACAACTATTTGCTAATAACTTAAAACTCTTACTTTTTTTCTGTGAACCTATATCTTCCGAAGTTAAATTATATTCATTGAATTTTTCTAAAATTGTTAGAGCAAGAGAATCTTTGATAAATAATAATAATTTTAATAGATGAATGCATATTTTTTTTTCTCGTTCTGAATGAATAAGAAATGCAGGGCAATCATGAAAAATTTCATTATTCCAATCATCGATTATAAGATGGAATTCACGTTCATTGTCTAAAATAAGACTCCTAATAAATAGTGGATCTTCTTTAATTTCAATAATATTAACTTTATTTGAAAGAAATTTAAGTGATTTTTGATATAAATTTAAACCAAATTTATCAATTATAAGACTTGATATTGATCTTTTTACCATTTTATTTAAAATCTTGATTTAATTATTTCTGAAATTAATTTGGGAAATTCATTCCAATCTTTTATAGTAAGTAATTGCCCTCCTGCAACTTTTACCATCTTTTTAGCTTCTTTTAAGTTATAAGAAGCTTCGGGACACACTAATATGAAATCAACTCCTAAGGAACGCATTTTCCTAAATTCCACTACAGCCTCCTTGATATCGAAAATTTCAGCATCAGTAAACAATACATTTAATTTTTCACGTGAATTAGAGTGTTCTTTGAATTGCTTATTTGCCCATTCAACAGCGCTTTGTATTCTTGTTCCCCCTCGGGCAGTAACAGAAAGAAGTTCATCTGCTAATCTTTCTAAATCTATTTTCTCATCCAATTCTTTCAGGACATGCGTATTAGATTCAAAAAAGGTGATTCCAAGCTCATCTTTACGCATGCCATAACATAACATCGTTACACAGATACTCATATAAGCAAGTTTATCTCCAGACATACTACCTGAAATATCAAGTTCAAAACATGCAGTTCGAAGTCCTTTAGCAGTTTCATATACGAAAAAATCATCATATTCTATATGATCTAATTTTTTACCTTTTTCTAATATATTGTTGAGTGTTTCTTCAAGATCGATATTTTCAAAATCATCACCAATTGAAAAAGGCCTTACTATATTAATTGGAATTGGTCCTGTAGTAGAGCTGCCTAAACGCGCACGTGAATAATAGATGCCTAACTCAATCAACATCTTTTTTGCTAATTCTTTAACTTTCTGTTTTGTAGGGTCTGGTAACTTTTTACGATGAATAAACCACTGTTCCAGTAGATTTTCTCCACTACCAGCAGATAAACATGAAATCATCTGGTTCTCACCTTCTTGACCTCCTATTTGTTGAGCACTTTTTAAAGCATCGCTTAAATTAAAATTTCCAAGTGCCCCTAAGGCATCTCTATTATTTGAAGCTAATGCGCTCGCAGTTAATTCTTTAATCCTCTCATAATTTAATTGATCTTGAATTTGATTCAATAAATTGTTTAATCTTTGAAAATCTGCTTTTTTATTTTCTACTAATTTCTTTAATAATTGATAAGTTGGTTCGATTAATTCAAAGATTTCATCTTCAGGCATTTGAAGTTGCTTTCCAATCTTTTCAATTTCTTCTGATTTTGGGGATAAACCGATTTTTCTTAAGAATTCTGTTGCATTTCTTAGTTGGGTCGGTGTTTCACAAGATTCTAAAGTTAAAGAAGTTAGATTTGGAATATTTTGAGCCATCTTTTGACTACAGTGCATATTTTGACAACTATTCATAAGCTGCTGCATCTGATGTGTAAGCGCTTTAAAAGCTTCATATTTCTTACTTTGAGATGTTGCTTCTTTAATTGCATTTTCCAATGCTTGCTTGAATAGAGAATTCCAAGATTTGTTAGTAAATGCTGTTTTTGTTAATGTTTCAAGTGAAAGGGTCATTTGGGAATTTTTAATTTGCTGATTAAAAGTGTTTAATAATGAATCTCTTAGATTAGTACCAAAAAATTGATCAAGTGAATTTGCTAAATTAAAATTATGTTCAAATGAAGATTGTTTAAGACTATTACTTAAAACTTTGTTAAGATCAAAATTAGGGGTTTCTCCTAAGTGTTTTGCTGATTGATATAGTTGATCCAAATTATTAATTTTATTTCGAAGTTGATTTTTTAAATTCTCAAATTTTTCTTCAGAAATTGCATTTGAGTCTTTTAAAAATTTCATAGATTGAATTAAATCCTCTAAACTCCCCGAATTTAACAATTCATTTAAGTCATTCTCAATGTTTTGGTTGTTTAAAGCTTTACTAGTAATCTTTTCCCATTCTCTTAAAGTTTGTTTTTGAACAAATTCGTTTAATCCTAAATTAGTACCAGCTTTAAGATCTTTAGGATCTAGAGAATTGATTTTTTGGATCATCCGATTCTTTGCTTCTTCAAGCAATTTTTCCAATGAGGTTATTTGTTCTTTATATAACTCAGAATCATCATTGAAAAAATTAAGTGCTGACGTATAAGGCTCTTCATACCTTTTTTGATCTAGTTGTTCCATAAATTTTTCTAATTGCTGAAGCATATCTGTGTCATACGATTTTGAAAATTCAATCTCATCTATAAGATCTTGTAGTTGATCTAATTCGGATTTAATACCGGAGTTTTTCAATTCATCCTCAAAATCATCAATCTCATTCTCTTGAAAGAATGACTTTATTAAGTCTTTCTTGTAATTTGGAAAAAGTATTTCAAAGGCTATATCTTTCGCTAAATTTTGGTTATCTGGAAATGAAGTAACTGTACTTATTTCAATAAAATCATTTGGAGTTATTGCTCCTTTTCGATAATATCTTGATACAATCAAATTTGGTATTGATAAAACTTGCCGTGGAGATGGCATTTGGATTATATCAGGATGATTTCTCATTCTTCTAATAAATTCTACAGCAAACTCACAAGGGTTTTCAGGAAAAACTCCCAATAACATTACCCTCCTAAAGTCTTATGAATAATATTCTCTATAACATTTTCGACTTTTACTCCAGGTTTTGGTTTTAAACTTCCCAGTAAAACATGGCGAGCAATTTCTGAGAGATAAACATAAACAGATTCTTTTTCTTTCACACTTTTTTCTTTCTCTAATAACCTCTTTCTTGCTAATAATTTAGCAATAGCAATACCTGCCCTTATAGAAGCAGGAATTTCAATATCAATTTTATTTTGTCTAGTTTCTTTGATAATCGAATAAATTAATTCTAATTCAGATTCTTCAATAATAAAATGTTCTGGCAGATTAATTCTGATAATATCTAATTCAGTGGATTTATCTGGATAAGTTAGTTTAATCCAAACCTTTATTCTATCTTTTAAAGCTTCAGACAAACGATGTGTTCCTGATAATTCTTCAGGATTCATTGCACATATAAAGAAAAAGTTATTATCCGCTTTTATCCTCCCTAAATGAGGAATACCGATTGATGCTTCCTCTAATGGTTCTAACAACGTATTTTGAGAATATTCTGTAGCTCTATTAATTTCATTAGCTAGGAAAGTACCTCCTTCTAACATAGCATTTAATAAGGGCCCTGGATTAAAAGCTTCCAATACAAATCCTTTCTTTAAAGTTATTGCAGGATCAAAAGAACCAACAAAATGAGAAGGTTTAATACTTTCATCCATAGTTAACCAATAAAAACTTTTATTTTTCTTCTCTTTTGCTCTTAAACTAGCAAAATAACGACATAATATAGTTTTACCCACTCCAGGAGGACCTACTAAAGCAGGAAATAATCCTGTTGATTCTGCATCTCTTAATAATTCCAATGCTTTACCATATTGCCCCGAAAGCACGATATCAATTTGTTCTTCAGAAATGTCTTTTATAACATGTTGGCTAAATAAGTCTTCAAATCTTTGTTTATTTATCATGATTAAATCTTGAATTCAATTTGAATAAATTAACGATTTTCTTACATGAATATTAAGTGTTTGTTAATATTAAACTTTAAAGTTAATAATTAAAAGATATTATATTTTCTTAACCAGTTTGATTGAATTTTTATAGTTCCTAAGAGATATTTATGTAAATATGATAAAGCCTTATTTTGAAGAAGAAGATTTTACTTTGTATCATGGAGACATTTTAGAGATACTTAATCAATTCGAAGATAAAAAATTTGATTTAATATTTGCTGATCCACCTTATTTCTTATCAAATAATGGCATTACGTGTAAATCAGGAAAGATGGTTTCGGTAAATAAGGGGAAATGGGATAAATCAAAAGGTTTCGATGAAGATATTAATTTTACAGATTCGTGGTTAAAAGCTTGTAAAAGAGTTTTAAATAAAAATGGTAGTATATGGATTTCTGGAACCTTACATATTATTTATAAAGTAGGTTATCTATTAGAGAAAAATGGTTATGATATAATTAATGATATCATCATGTATAAACCAAATGCTCCGCCTAATTTATCATGTAAATATTTTACACATAGTCATGAGATTGTATTATGGGCCCGTAAATCTAAAAATGCACTTCATACATTTAATTATGAGAAAATGAAAGCTTGGAATAACCCTAAAGATAAATTGAAGAATAAGGATAAGCAAATGAGAAGTGTTTGGTCCATTCCTTTAATGCCTAAGGATGAGAAAGAGTTTGGCAAACATCCAACACAGAAACCCTTGGAGTTATTAAACAGAATAATATCATCATCCTCTAAAGAAGGCGATTTGGTATTAGATCCTTTTGTAGGATCTGGTACAACAGGAATAGTATGTAGTATATTAAATAGGAAATTTATTGGAATTGATTCAAATAATGAATATTTAGACATCGCTATTAAAAGATTTAAAGACAAAAACAAAAAAGATCTACTATTTTCCCCCAAAACTAAAAATCATTTAATGAAATTCATATAAATCTATAAAATTCCAGAAGTGCTTTAAAAAATTATAATAAAAACTTTTATTAAATAGCGCAATTATATTTTTAATTAATCTGAATAATTGATAATATTTAGGGATATAAATGCAATTAGAACAAGTTCCTCCTTCAAATTATAAAGAAAGAATATTAAAAATGAAAAATAGAGTGGTTATGCAACCACGTGAAATTTGTATTGAAAGGGCTAAATTATTTACAGATTCTTATAAAAATACAAAAGGAGAACATCCAGTTATTCGTTTTGCAAAAGCTCTAAGCCATGTATTAACAAATATGTCAATTAAAATTTGGGAAAATGAATATATTGTTGGAAATCGATGTAGTAAATTTGTTGGAACTCCATTATATCCTGAAATTAGAGTAGATTTTATAGAACAAGATGTAGACACTTATGACAAACGTCCAGCACAAAAATCATTTATTGAAGAAGAAGATAA
Organism: Candidatus Thorarchaeota archaeon; assembly: GCA_048883045.1. Lineage (GTDB taxonomy): Archaea > Asgardarchaeota > Lokiarchaeia > Sigyniarchaeales > SOKP01 > Loki-b32. The sequence continues at coordinate 11,884 of JBHLRA010000050.1, forward strand.
AAAAACTTTGAAAGAAATAATTATTCCTTATTGGAATGATGAGGAATGTACCTTAAAAGAGCATTTTATAAAAAACTTAGAACCAAAAGTGAAACAGATAATGGATACATTAGTATTTTTAGTTGAAACCGAATTAACTAATGGAATTGGTCATTTTTTCCCAGGACATGAAAATATTTTGAAATTTGGATTAAATGGTCTAATTAAAAGAGCGAGAAACAAGATGGCTGATTTTCTTAATGATGTTCAAAAAACAAATTTTTTACAATCTGTTATTATTGTATGTAACGCTGCTAAATCTTTTATAAAAAGATTTTCTTCTTTGGCATTGAAAATTTCAGAAAAAGAGCCCAATTCTAGACGAAAGAAGGAATTATTGGAAATATCAGAAATTTGTTTAAATATTTCTGAAAATGCTCCGACGAATTTTAAAGAAGCTCTTCAACTAATATATTTCAATCATCTTATATGCGGATTGGAAGATGGAGGATATGCTGTGAGTATTGGGCGTCTTGACCAATTACTCTATCCTTTTTATGTGAATGATATAAATAAAGGAATTATTACTTTAGAAGAAATCCAATTTTTGATTGAATGCTTCTTCTTGAAATTAACAACTTTATGGAATTATGTTTTTTATCTGGCGATTAATGCAGGAGAAGGGCCTCCAATCACAGAAAATGTTACTATCGGAGGGCTAGACCGAGAAGGAAATGATGCAACAAACGATTTGTCATATATTATATTAGATGCATACTCCAACCTACAAACAGTTCAACCAACATTTTCAATAAGAATTCATGAAAACACTCCAGTAGAGTTTTTGGCGAAAGTTGCAAAATCAGTTAAATCAGGTACAAGTGTAGCTTTATTTAATGATGATATAATGATTCAAGGGCTTGTTAAACGTGGTTTTACTCTTGAGGATGCACGTGAATATGCTCCAATCGGATGTGTAGAACCTCAACACCCAACTAAATCATTTGGTTCAACAAATGCATGTCAACTCAATATTGTTAAATGTTTGGAATTAGCTTTAACGAATGGAAGCGATATGTTTATCAGAAGAGAAATTGGAATAAAATATGATAAAAAAATCAAGTCGTATAAAGATCTTTGGAATAGATTTTTAGAACAAATGAAGTTCTTCATTAAAAATATGGTTTTAACAATGAATACACTTGATAAAACTATTGCTGAAATTAATCCTCAACCCTATTTATCCTCTACTGTTGATAATTGCATTAATCAAGGATTAGATGTAACAAATGGCGGTGCTATATACAATTTTACTGGTCCCCAATTAATTGGTTTAGCAACAATTGCAGATAGTTTAGCCGTTATTAAAAAATTAGTTTTTGAAGATAAGATAATACCATTTGAAATTATGGTAACAATGCTTATGAAAAATTTTAGAGGAGTATACCTAGGAAAAAAGGGATCTGAATGGAGAGAACTTTTTATAAATAAAGTTCCTAAATTTGGGAACGACAACGACTATGTAGATCAAATTGCTGTAGAGATTGTTAGAGAATATTGCAATGAAATATCGAAGTATGAAAATTTTCGTGCAGGTAAATTTAATCCAGGAGTATATTCTACTTCTTTCCATATAGCATTTGGAACCTGGACAGCCGCATCAGCAGATGGACGAAAATCAAGAGATGCACTTTCGAATGGTGTAGGTCCCACTCACGGAAGAGATAAAAATGGTCCTACCGCAATTCTTAATTCAGTAAAAAAGTTGAATACTGAACTTATCACTAATGGAACTTCATTAATTTTGGATTTTCATCCAAATAATCTTAGACAAGATATTTTTATTCCATTGATTACATCGTTTTTTGGATCTAAAGGAGGGTATCATATCCAATTTAATGTTATTGGTAAAGATACATTATGTAAAGCACAAGTAAATCCTGATGATTATCGTGGCTTGGTAGTAAGAATTGCTGGATATTCAGTTTTGTTTACAGAGCTCACAACAGCCGCACAAAATGATATAATCGCGAGAACTCAATATTAATCTAATTCTTTATATATCTAAGAAAAACAATAAAAGATTTTAGTTATTCTGGTTTTAAAAATACAAACAGATTATAATTATTGTTGGGCCTGTAGATCAGTGGAAGATTGCTTGATTCGCATTCAAGAGGTCACGGGTTCAATTCCCGTCAGGTCCATTCTATTATAACATATCTGAAAGCGAATATAAATGGCACAAGAAAAGGCATATCCGAAACGGTTTAATTTTAATGAAGTTCAAAAGAAATGGATTAAATTTTGGAATGATGAAAGAATTTATGCTTTCGATCTAAATCAAAAAGGTGAAATATTTTCTATAGATACACCTCCTCCTTTTGTAAGTGGAGATCTTCATATGGGACACATTTTAAATCATTCATGGATTGATTTCGTAGCTAGATATCATAAAATGAAAGGGGATAATGTTTATTTCCCACAGGGCTTTGATTGTCACGGGCTTCCTGTGGAACTTGCTGTACAAAAGGAGTATGGGATCAGTCAACATGAGAGAGATATTTTCCTGCAAAAATGTATTGAATGGGTTAATAAGAGTATCAAAAATATGAGAAGACAATTTGATGAATTAGGCTATTCTTCTGACTGGGATTACACATATCGAACTATGGATGATGATTATAAATATAAAGTTCAATTATCGCTTCTTTATTTTTATGAGAAGGGGTGGTTATATAGAGAGAAATTTCCAACACATTTCTGTGTGAATTGTGAAACATCCGTAGCAAAAGCAGAAGTAGGGTATCAAGAAGAACAAGGAAAGTTATGGTATATGAAATTACCTATTGTAGGAAGAGAAAATGAATTTGTAACTATAGCTACTACACGCCCTGAATACATGGAAGCATGTGTTGCTATTATGATTAATCCAAATGATGAACGCTATTATGACTTATCTGCTGCTGAGATAGAAATACCTTTTACCAACCGTAAAGTAAGAGTCTATATGGATAATGCAGTTGATATGAATTTTGGTACTGGCATCGTGTACGTTTGTACTTATGGAGATGAAATGGATATTAAATGGAAATTACAGTATAATCTTGATGAAATTCAGATCTTTACTGAAGATGGACATATGAATCAAAACTCTAAATATCAAGGTTTAACCATAATGGAAGCTCGAGAACAAATTGTTAAAGATCTTGAAAAAATGGGATTGATTGAAAAAGTAGTAGACTATGACCATAGTATAATTGTACATTCCGAAAGAGGTTCTTGCCGTAATCCTATTGAATATTTACCAGTTAATCAGTGGTTTATTAATGTAAAAGATTTTACTCAAGAGATAATTAAATCTGCTGAAGAAATGAAATGGTATCCACAAAAACAAAAACAAAGATTATTAGATTGGGCAGAGGGTTTAGATTGGAACTGGGTAATTTCTCGTCAACGCGTTTTTGGGACTCCAATACCATTTTGGTACTGCGAGGATTGTGAGGAAATAATTCCGCCAAAAAGAGAGAATTTACCACTTGATCCCATGAATATAGCCCCTCCTGTTAAAGAATGTCCCAAATGTAAGAGTACTAGAATTGTTGGAGAAAAAGATATTTGTGATTGCTGGATCGATTCAAGTATAACTCCATTAGTAATCGCAAAATGGGAAGAAGATGAAGATTTCTACGAAAAAACATATTTGAAAGCTAAAGTTCATCGTCCCCAGGGCTATGAGATTATCCGGACTTGGTTATTTTATACTTTGTTTAGGTGCAAAAAATTGACGGGAAAAGCACCTTTTTATGAAGCCATGATAAATGGTATGGTTGCAGGTCCAGATGGTCGCCATATGTCTAAAAGTCTTAATAATATTGTATCTCCTGATGAAGTTATGCCTAATTTTGGAGCTGACGCTATTAGATATTGGGCAGCCATGGGATCTTTAGGTGATGATTATCCATTTGAATTCTATTGGATTAATCTCCAATCAAAGCACCCTGTCTCAATAGAAAATATTATTAAGGAAAGAGAAAGGCTTTCAGAAGATAAATTCAATAGAAAGTATGGTATGAGATATGAACAATTAATTGGAGCGTCAAGATTTATTACCAAAATATGGAATGCTTATAGATTTTTGAATTTAAATTTAGATAAAATTGAAATTGATGATCTAATCATCAATTCCAATGATTTAAGTTCTATTGATCAATTCTTTTTCTCTGAATTCAATAAAAATTTAGATTTAATAACAAAATACTTTAATGAATACAACTGGCATGAAGCTACAATGGTTTTGCGTTCATTTTTCTGGAATGAAATCTGCGATAACTATATTGAGGCAATAAAATATAAATTTTTTATTAACAATCAAAAAATCAGAATTGCATCTTTAAAAAATGCCTTGAATTTGTTTTATAAATTAATAAAAATCCTAGCAATTTTAATGCCATTTATTTCAGAGGAAATTTATTCTATAATTTATAAACAATTTAAAGAATTGAATTCAATTCACTTAGAGAAATGGCCAGTACCCTATGATAATCTATCTGAAGAATTAATTGAGAAAGGGAAACTAGGAGTTGAAATAATAAAAAATTTAAGAATGATCAAATCTAAAATTCAGATACCATTAAATCAAGAACTGTCAAAAGTTGTTCTTTTTACAGAAAATGATAATTTCAAGAACCTAGAAAATTTAAAGGAAGATATCAAAAATACAATAAGAATAAATAACTTAGAAATAAAAGAGAAACCAATTGAAAAATCTTTTAAAGAAAAGCCAGATTTAATAGAAAATATTGAAGATCTAGATATTAAAGTTTATTTTTTTAAATAATAAAGAGTTCTAAATTTATTCTTCTTCATTTTTGTCTTCAAGATCAACTTGATCGATTTCTTCAATTTCAGTAGGAGTTGCATTTTGTTCTCCTTCTTCGCTTTCACTCATAGGTTCACTTTGCTCTAGTTCTTTAATTTCCGCTGGAGGTCCCATTTGTCCTCCTTCTTCAATTCCTAATTGAGTAATCATAGCTTGTTTCAATAATCTTATATCTTTTGGTAAACCAAACATTTCAGCATACTTATCAGTAGTAGTTAGTTCATGTGATCTTCCTTTTTTCACAGCATTTATGAATTCATTGTCTAAAAGATATTTCACGTGCTCATAGGCTCCAGTGCCTCTTAATTTTATAACCATTGATTTTAATATCGGTTGTTTTAAAGCAATTATAGTTAAAGTTCGTAAGTATCTTTCTGCTATCGCACCTCCTTTAGCAAATTTCGATACTTTTTCTGTGTATTCCGGTCTAATCTGCATTTGGTATCTATCTCCGATTTGTGCAATGATTAATGACGTGGTACGCTCTAAATAATCAAAAGCTAATTCATTTACCAAAATTTC
>JBHLRA010000051.1:0-16798 GCA_048883045.1 Candidatus Thorarchaeota archaeon
AATATTCCTAAACCAAGAACGATGATAGGAAAAACTCCCATTAACACTCTAATACCTATTAATGTGAAAATAGTAATAGAACTTGGATCATATGTTGCCCATCCTACAGTAGGAAAAACAATAGCAATCGACAATGCTACAGCTACCGTGGACAATCGAATTATTAACGCATTTACTCCATAATAAGCTCCTTCACGTCTCAGACCCGTTTGAGTTTCATCAGAATCAATAATTGTACTCATTACTATGTCTCGTCCAAACATAATACCAGCAAATCCGAAGCCCAGCAAGATATAAACAATGATAGCACCGATAATTTCCCATATAAATAATGTTGGGATAAAAAAGATTGTAATCGATATCAATGCTCTCATATGGGCTTTTTTAGCTCCTTTTTTGGCAAAATAATTCCGCCAAATGATCATAAACAATATTGCTGTAATGAAAATCAAGGCTAAAAACAATTGCTGAATGAAAGCATCCGTTATTCCTATGATATATCCTAAAAAGAAGGGATTAATTATAGGGATTAGTCCAAAAATATACCACTGTGCAAGGTTAGTTAAAACGTAAGTGCTAAAAGCTTTATTTTTAAATGTAAGTTTTATCGATTTACCAAATGATGGTGCTTCTATCGAATCACTCGCGTATTCTTTTCTTTCCTTTATCCCACGCATAATAAAAACCAAAGCAAAAATTGCACCCAGTATTGCCATAAATATTGCTGCGGTTACATATTGCGTCTGTAGTTCTGCCTTTATTACAGGATCACCTACGTAATCTATTACTGTTTCAACAAAAAAGCTAGGCAATAATGTAGCAAATAGCAATCCTACAATATTTAATATTTGCCTATAATTATTAGCCTTCGCTCTTTCATCTAAATCCCGAAACATTTCTGGAAATAAAGCAGTTTGGTTTAAAGAATACGCCGTATAAAATGTATCAAATAGACAAATCATAACAAGAAAATATATAAATTGAATCAACGGTGATCCTGTAATAGGTGCGGTCCAGAGTAGAATTAGTATAATTAATGTAGGGATTATGCCTCCAATAATATAGGGTCTTCTCTTTCCCCATTTTGAACTTGTACGATCAGAAAGAGACCCGATCAGAGGATCATTAAATGCATTCCATATAGACCAAATGATATAACCTATTGAGACTAACCAAATATCACCTATTATAATAGTGTAATAAAAGTTAAATATATAGAAAGCGAACATCTGGTAAGACATCAAATCCGCTACGCCGGCAAGGCTATAAAAGATTGTAGTTTTCTTAGTAATATATTCTCCAGCTTTTCTTTTATCGCTCATTTTTAATCAAATTTTTCAAAATACATTAAATAATACTAATTTGTTTAATGAATTTATATAGATTTACATTTCTAAGTATTGAGTATTTAATTATCTTATTGATATAAAAACAACAGATTTTCTCAGATATGATTATAAAACTCAATTGGCTTAAGTTCCTTGAAATCACTGGTTTTTAAAATAATCTCTTTTCTTATCTCGAAGCAAACATGGCATTTTGAAATATAACCTTCTACATTTTCTTTAAATTCGAATTTATCAACCGCAAATTTATAAAGATCTTTTAATTCTCCGAAAATTAAGGTTTTTAAAATTGGAAATTCATCAAGGTTAATTCCTTCAGAACAAAGTGAGCTCAAATTCTTTATCTCACCCCAAGAAAGGCCTCCACAATACCCTGGCATATAATTACCATAATTATCAAAGTGACAGTGCCAATTTCGAACTAACTCAGTCGCACAATTCTGTTTAAAAAAATAATTAATTGGATATTTTTTATATAAATCCTGAAGTCTATAAAGAGCTCTTCCCATTTTAAATAACTCTACTCTTCTTTTCAAATCATCAATACTAATTAATTGGAGATACTTCTCAATAGGAAGTTTTTCTTTAATATTTAGTTCTTTAAATTGACTAAAATAATATAATTGATATATCATAAAATTCTTTTGAAACACTTCCATACTAACTCTTATTGCTCGTTCAGTATATTCAAAAGGTACAAATTCCAAAATAAAGGGATTAACACTAATCAATATTCCATTTAATCCATTTTTTTTCAATTCAACTAATCTTTTCTTTGTTATATCATCGTTTTTGCACCAATAACTATTTGTTTCTACAAACATGGAAGGGATATTTAGACTCTTGCCTATTTCCACTGCTTTTAATAAAAGATCGTAATTAAGAAATGGTTCTCCGCCGGTAAAATGAAACCCATAATTAAGACTCACATTTTTGGGACCGAATGGAGATTCTTGGATTGTATTTGATAATTGACTCAAAATTTCTTCCAAATTTGTTTCAGTAATCCAATCACCACTCCATTTAGGCGATCCAAAGTACATACAATGTTTACATTTGCTATTACATTTATAAGAAAGGATTAACCCTCCAGATATAGGTTTTGGGATAAGAAAATTTTTCATTTTACCAAGAGTTACTCTTGATTTTCTGATTTATTTATATTATTATTTTAAGATTCACTAAAAATTTGTGGAACAGGTTATATGATTTAATATACCTAAAAGGACTTATATAAAAAGAAAAAATAAAATAATTTTAAAAGTATTTAAAGTTTCGATCCACAATTAGGACAGAAATTTCCACCAGATTCAATTTTTTGACCACAATAGACGCAAAAATTCTTTCCTTCTGTCGATAAAGGCTCCTCTATCTTTTTAGGAGGTGGAGTATATTCAGTCGCAGGAGTATACTTTATTGGTTGCCCTAAGATAATTTGTCCTGAATCAGCATCAAAGCTATACTTTAAAAAACCTTGAGTTCTTAGATCTAATAACACACGGAGTAATATACTAGGTTTCATACCTATTTCTAATGCAATATGTTCAAGTTTATAAGTACCTTGAAAGTTTCGTTGAGCAACAGCATTCTTAACAACTTGTTTATACTTATAATTTCGATAAAGTTGTTCAAATCCTCCAATGAATATAAAAAAAGCAGGAATAAAGAGCCAGTAACCCCACTCTGCGAGACCTATGAAGTGTATATGAAATGTTCTAAAGAACAATGATAAAATTGCGACAAAGAGAAAAACTATAGCGACAGCAAAGGTGCCTATCGCAGCTTCATACGATTGTTTATAATAATATCGATGTTTATATTTATCTTCACTCATTTTTATCAATTAAAATTTTAGTAGTAGAATTTATTATAGTTTAAAATAAAAACCCTTTGCTATTATAATTTAACTAGTCCAATTTTTATCAAGTTAAAAATGTTCAAAGTTCTAATTCAAATAGCCATAATAAAAAGGAAAACTGGAAAAAAAGAGAGAGAATTTTTGAGAAGAGTTTTTTCGAAGGGAAAAGATGATTAGCGAATGACTTAATTAGAAAATCTTCTCACCATTCTCTCAGTTAGGAGAAAATTGTTCAAAAAAACAATCATTAATCTTAATTTTTATATTTAAACCTATAACTTTTTTAAAAGTTAATATCGAATCTCATCTAAGATCGTATCGATATAATGAACATTTTCCTGTCCTGCCTCTTCTATTAAAGATCGTGAAATAGATTTCTTGAAACTCCAAATTTCTATTTCTTTCTTTAATTCTTTAAGTTTTTTTACGACATCGAGAAAATCAGAGTCACCACTTATTAAAACTGCCTTGTCATATGAGTCTTCTTCAGCTAATTCTACAATATCTTTATATATAAAAATATCTACTCCTTTCTGTTTTTTTATTCCAGTTGGAGAGATTATTATCCGTTTTGGCTGAATTATAAATCCTTGTGCTTTTAAAAAGTTTAGAAATTTTAATTTTTTGGGTAAAATCTTATCAGGAATTCCCATGTAGATGATAAAACCAACTAAATGATGATTTTTGGCGAAAAGTTCTTTTAATTTTAAATAATCAATCCTAATTTTTAGTTCTTCGATGTTATGAAATAGATTAGCATGATCACAGAATATTATCATTCTTTTTTTCTCTACTATTTGTTCCAATCCTTAATTCCCTTTGTTTAATTAATTACTAATTTTGCTGAAATAATATTGCGACTCTTAGATACTTATTTCAAATACTAATCTAATCTCTGGTATAAAAAGGTGTAAATTTTAATTCTAAGTTTTCTCTTAAATAAATTAGAATTTTGAAACTTAGAGGATTTCGATTGAGAATTTTATTAAATTATCAAAAAATATTATATGCTTTTCCCATCCAGAATACTACAAGATAAGAAGTGGGTACTGATTGTCTAAGTCCATTCCCAGTTGGATTTCCACCTTCACCATAAAACTTACTACTTGTCCAATGGAAACTATCTATTCCCATTTCTGAAACAGTTAAGGGCCGAATATATAAAGGATCTTCAGGTTCAATAACATCTTCGAGCCAAGAAAAAATACTACCATAGACATTATTATCGAAGAAATTTCGCCATTTTTCTTTGTTAGGCTCTATTTCCATCTGAGTGATTTCAGGATTAAGACTGGTCGATCTTGTTGAATTAGGTCTTAGAGTTAAATTATAATCTCTAATTCCATTCCCCCATCCGGAGGTGTTAAATCTCCATAATTGATCAAGTATATCCCATCTAATCATTTCATCAGAATAATTAAGATCCTCAAATTTAGATGGATTTTCTATTAAAGTCATAAAGACAAGGTGTCCAATATTAAAAAAAGCATTTCTATGATATCTTATATATTTATAGAACTTATCCTCAAAGTTCTTGATATAATGATATTGTAATACAGCATTATCTTCAAGAATAATTAATGCAATTTCAACATCCATACCAAAAGTAAGTGCATATGTATCATAGACAGTATTTTGTATTCCACCCATAACAGCTTCATTCATAGAAAGCATTTTAGCTGCCGCATATTGATAAAGTGAATTATATTTATCTGGTAAGGCTGTCGCACCAATTCGAAGTAGAGTTAATTGCCAAGCACTCCCTTCAAAGTAAGGATTTAAGTCGGAGCCAACTGGTTCACCTTCTCCTCCTAAAACAAGCCAGTTAGTCTTTCTAAATCCTTCAATCATCTGTTCTACTAGTAATTTAACACGATCCACACACCATTTACTTGCGGCGTCGAGATTGGGATCAATAAATTTTAGAACACATGCAAATCCTAAAAAATAGCCTGCAAGTTCATCTCTACTTGTATGAAGTCGAACTCGCCATTTTTGGTATTTTCCGGTGCCATTGAAGTGTCGTTCATATTCTTCAAAAATCCAAGGATGATATTTTCGGTTTTCGGGAGCACAAACAAATCTTGCGGGAGTCCCTGGGTAATTCGGACCTATGCCCCCATTAGGTGCAGCAAGCATATTACTAAAAGCGGAAACACATTTTTTAACCATCCTAGTAGCATTTATCAATTCATTGGAATCACCTTCATCTACGGCTGCTTTATATCGAAAGCATTGAGAAGTCAGAGTATAACCAATTTTTAAAGCTCCGTTATCTGTTTCATGCCATGTTTCAACTTCAGTATAATTATTATCACTAAATGTAATATCAACACTAATATTAGTTGGCATGTGAAATTTTTCCATCTGATTGTCATAAATATTAGCCATTTTTTCTAAATAAGTTGAATTGCCTAAAATTTCATCCAAATTAAAGAAATAATCTGTATTTGGCGGTTCTAAATTCAAGGTAAAAGATGCAACATCATCTATTATATATAAGGCGAAACCAGCGTAAGCACCAATACTCATTAGAGGTATTAAGAAAAGTAAGGTGATAATTGTATTTTTTTTCTTAAGGTTTTTACGGGTTCTTATTCTCATTTGAAAAAAAATTGTGTATGAGTCTATTTTGTTAATATATTTTTGTTCTCTTTTTATTTAAATTTTGAATTAAAAGAATTTGATATTATTCATTCTTATCATTATTAATTACATCACTAAGCCAACTTGAATTTTCACTTAATTTCTCATAAACGGATTTATCTCCAAAATCTGCTCTAAATTGATTCTTTTTCATTTTAACAACTCTAATTTTCCATTTTCGCAAATTAATTCCAGTTCTTATTGCATCTGTTAATTCAATTTCACCTCGCTTAGAAGGTTTAAGAGTTTTAAGGAGTTCGAATATTTCTGTTGAAAAAACAAAAATTCCACAATTATTAAGATTTGATTTAGATTTTCCAATTGGTGGTTTTTCTATGATATCCTCTAAGTAATCATTCTTAGTATAAATTGCACCACCTTTATATGGATCTGCTGTATAATTTGATACTAGAATGAAATCTTGATTCTCTTTTTTAAATATCTCAAAAATATCCCTATAAATTTTGTAGGGCACTAAAATATCGCCCCAAGTTAAGAAAAAGTGTGTATTCTGAATTAATTCTTCGCATAGTAATACTGCTCCACCCGTTCCATTAAGAATTTTTTGTTCCAAATATTCAATCTTTATTCCGTACTCTTTGCCATCCTTAAAATGATCTATTATTTGTTCTTTTCGATATCCTACAATAATAATTAGATTTTCAAAGCCCGCATACATTAATCCTCTTATAATATATTCTAATAATGGTTTTCCATGAATTGGTATCATTGATTTTTGAAATTTATCTGTATATGGTCTTAATCGTTTTCCTAAACCTGCACATAATATAACAGCTTTCAATAAATCTCCACACCATTACTAGTTTTTATTTTCATTGCTTCTCCTCCCACTTTTTCAATTGCATCAACAAGTAGATCTTCATTATTAGGAAAAAGCGCAAACATAGTCCCGCCAAAACCAGAACCGTTAATTTTTGCACCAAAAGCACCAATATCTATGCAATTTGTTATCAATTTCTCAATTTTTTCTGTCGATATACCTATATTCTCCTTTAATTGATAATGGTGTTCATTCAATAAATTTCCTAGTTTTATATAGAAACTGTTTTTAAACTCATTCTTCTTAAATTTGTCAACAAAATTGCCATTAAAAATTAATCTTTTAGCTTTTCTAGTTATATCGCGATTTATCAAATTTCCAATGATTTTTTTCTGATATTCTTTTCTAAGATTCGGTAAGAATTTCTTTACTTCTTCTAATGAAGTATGGTAATGGTTAAAATTTGGCATGATTTCTTTTAAATTCACAAAAGCATCTTTTGTGATATCTTTTACTCGGGATAGGTCGTCCACCGTTTCTTTTTTTTCTAATGAATTTCCTAAAACGAAACCATCAAATTTTACCCTCTTATTTAATACTTGAGGTCTAAATTGTGTTGGTTCTAGGTATATCAAATGTCCGTAAGTAGAAGTAAAATGATCCATCATACCCCCAGCTTCATTAAACTCTCTTACTTCGGTATCATATCCTATTAATGATAATTGAAATTTATTTAACTTATCATGATTTCCACTGATCGAATTTAGAAAAAACAGCCAAGCTATAACTAGTGCTGATGAACTAGCAGCTCCAGCATTAATTGGAATATCTCCAGTAATTTTAATTTTATATCCACTTTCAAATCTGAAACCTTTTCTTATAAATTGATTATAAGCACTCCTAAGATAATCTCTTTTTGAACAATATTCCAATTCCTTATTATTTAATTTGATTTCGAATTGTTCATTTAAATCTGATAGTTCTATTGAAAATAATGAATTTGAAATCTTTTTTGCTTCTAAATATATGTATTTCGATATTGCCATCGAAATAATTGGATAGCCTATATAGTCTTGATGTTCCCCAAATAATGTAATCCGACCAGGAGCTCGTATATGTATCATAAAATATAATGATTATTATATTACACAGATATCATGAATGTATTATAACTCTTTTTTTTTAAATTACAATAGATACTATTGAGTCATAAAATAGCTATTAAATATTTTTAAAAATATAAGATATTCATCCCTGAGATAGATGATTTGCGACGTTATAATAATTAAAGACGGATTACCTTTATTTTCTAAGAATTTTTCTAATTCAAACATTAATCATCTCCTATCTGAGGAAGATAATCTTATTATGGTGTCTGCTTTTTTTTCCGCGTTAAATTCTTTTTCAGATTCATTCGATTCAATGGGAACAATTTCTGAGTTGAAATTATCAAATAATAACTTAAAGTTATCTTTCTTAAAAGATTCAAATGTTCCCGATTTAATCTATCTCGCTACTTATGATAATAAATCGGAATTAAAAGAAGTACAACAATTCCTACTTACAATTTCCAATTTTTTTTTGAAAGAGTATGGTATTGATAAGATCTCAAATTGGAACGGAAAGTTAAATTATTTCAAAAATTTCGAAAATATTGTTATACATTTTCTTGATGAAGAAAAGAGAAAAAATCAATATCAAACTAATGATAAAATATTTGAATTCTTCAATAGTTTTGTAGATGATGATATTAAACCTTTAGAGGTGAATAAGGAGGTAGAAAATGTAAAAGAGACTCCTGAGTTCTACGAATATATTCCGAACTTCACAACCTCGAAAAAAATCAATCCTAAATATTATCTAACCGGAAATACTTCGTGTAAAGTTTACGAAGAAATAGATGGCAAAAAATCTGTCAACCAAATATCTGAATATCTAAATATTGAACAAAATCAAGTTTATAGCGTCTGTAAAAATCTCATAAAACTTGGATTTATATCTTTTAACTAAAAAATAGATCTATTAATTGAATTTTTTTTACCACAAAAATAGATTTAAGTGTTTTGTTACCCCCTCAATCACAATTTTTTTAGAGAAATTTTATTTTTGTTTTCTTTTTTGTTGCACTTTTTTTCTTTTTCTTTCCTCTTCTTGTATTTCTTCTTCTAAACCATATAACTGTGAATCTGCCTTGCCCTGTAATTTAAATTGTCCAACAATTTTGCTTTCTTCTCTTTCACCTGTCTTTGAGATTTTTTCAAAAGCTAATTCTATAGGTAAATCTTGTTTTAAAGCTAAATTTATAAAATTAATAAAACCAATATGCTTACTTGGGGCAATTGGGAATTTTAATGTCACTTTTTTGCTTTTTTTTGTTTCCGTTTTTAATATAAGACGCAATTTCAAGGGTTCTCAATCTCTCTATTGAATGATGAGTTAATTATATATTTAAAATAATCAAATAAAAAAAAATTATCCTAAATTATTATGTAAAATATCTAATATTAAATTACAAATATATAAAAATAAAACATAGTAATGCCCTCGCGTTATCGGTTAAGATATATTTTTAAACCATTAGTAACGATATTGGCAAAAGGTTTAATTAAAATTGGCATAACTCCAAATAAAGCTACTATTGGTATGCTTTGTTTTGCATTTTTGAGTTTTATTTCTTTAGCTTTTTTTAGAAACCTCTTAATCTTTTCCATATTGGTTTTTATAACGGGGATTATGGATGGCTGTGATGGTGCAATTGCCAGATTGACTCAAAAATCAAGTAAGTTTGGTGGCTTTTTTGATTCTGTTATGGATCGAATCTCAGAATTTTTTATTTTTTTAGGACTTATCATTTTTAATTGGAATAACTATTTATGGGATTATATTGATATGAAATTGATATTATTTATCTCTTATCTGATATCTTTTATGATAAGTTATTGTAGAGCGAGAGCAGAAGTTTTTTTCAAAGGAGATTTTGATATTGGATTAATGGCGAGATCTGAAAGACTTTTTTATATATTCATAACGATGTTGATCGCTTTTTTCTACGGATTTATGGCGGAATTTTTATTTATTTATATGTTATTAGTAATTTGTACTTATCTTTATAGAGTGATAAAGATTTCCAATCAAATAAAAGAATTAGAAAACTAGATAAGAGAATTAACGGTTTTCAATAATCCTCTTTAAGTACTTCTATTCTTAAACGAGTACCATCTTTTAATTTTAATGTATCTCTCAAATAAGGTTCTGCTAAAATTTCTACTATATTTTTTTTATGATGAGTCCTTTTAATTTTCAATATTGCCCCTTTATTTTTCTTCCTTTGATCATCTAATCGAGACACTAAACATTCGTAACATTTTACAGATCCATATTTTCTTTTCATATAACCATCCTCTTCTTTCTCAAATCCTTCAATTTTAATTGGAATCCGATTCTTTAAGTTTTCATCCAACAATTCCATATTTAGATCGGTTAATTGAAGATTTAATGTACCATAATATGGATTAAATCCTAACTTTTCTTTAAACTGATTATAATATTCTTTAATTCTAACATAATAGCCCCCTTCACCCATTCCTTCAGTAACTTCACCAACAATTAAGATATCTTCTAAAATTTGTTTCATATCTTTATACATTGTGAGCATTAGATCTGCGCCTTTCTTGGTTATCCTAATAATTTGCTCTTTTCCAACAATTTTTCTTTGAATCCAACCCATATCTTCTAATTGCGTTATCCTCCTTGATGCTGTTTGTTGAGATAAATTGAGTATTTTACCAAACTCGACAGTACTAATGTGCAGAGATTTCTGGCTTCCAATATTTTGGCAGAGATGAAAAAGTGCAAACCAATTTGCATAATTATTTGAAGAGATGACCTCTTTATCTTCCATAATCTCAGTTAATTTGTTTATTTTTTTTAAAATTTTCAATTATTTTCTGTTTAATCAAACTTGAACTATGCAATTCATATTTATCATAATAGGTTTTTAACCTTCTAACCTCTATATGATTTAAATTCTTTTCCTTAAGCTTTTTTTCAAGAATTTCAATACTAAACTTTTGATCTGGTCCTAATAATATTATATCTGGATTAATCTCCTCGACTGTTTTAAGTGTATCGTTATCACTCCTACCTAACCTGGCATCTTTGACATTTTTTAAGTTTTTTATTACTTCAAGTCTTTGGTCTTGAGGAATGATTGGTCGTTCTCCGGAGAACAATTCCCGATTTTTATCAGTAGCAACTACAACGTAAACATCTCCCAATTTTGCGGCTTCATTTATAAGATAAACGTGTCCAGCATGGATAAGATCAAAAGTTCCTGCGATCATTATCCGTTTCTTAACAGTTTTCATTTTTTTCTACTCTTATACGTATTTCAAGTTATCATACTTTTTATTACAAATTGTCTTCAAAACATCTCTTTAAGTCATCCATCTGGATTGCTAGAGAGATATCCCCCCTTGTTTTTTCGATAATGTTTCTTGCCACATCTATTTTATGTCTTAAATCTTGGGTTACTCCTGAAGGATAATCAATCGTAAATAATTTTGTATATATTTCATCCATACTTTCTAATATAGAATTTAGATCTTTAACATTAGAATTTCTTATATTGTCTAAGGCGTATCTTCGCAATTCTCCTATAACATCTGCTAATCCAAAAAGAAAATTTAAAGGATTGACCTTTAATTCAAAAGGCGATGGAATATCTTTTTTACTTATGATTGAGTAAAAGGAAATTAATTCAACGTATTCTTGCTCTGGAGTTTTTAAATATTTGAAAAAGATTCCAGGATTTTTACTAACTAAATCAACTAAATTTTTATGGTTAATCTTAATTTTATTAACTCTTTCGTTGAATTTATCAAGTTCTTTTCTATGAACATTTTTTATAGCAATACTACAGTCTCTAATTAAATCACGCGAGAGTCTTAATATCTCTTCTCTATCCTGATATAATATTTCTAGTAACTCTGATATTTCTAAAAAAGCTTTTTTAAGATTCATTATAATAAGACTATAATTTAGTAATAATTTATTTGAATTTAGAATATTATTATATATCAAAAGTAAGAAATATATTTAGAATTTATTATAACCTATTGATTACAAGAATAATTTAGTGGTTTATTATGAAAATCTTATTAATTCATTCCCAAGACGTAGAAGTTGTTAAGAATAAAGAAGCAACGAGTACTCCTCAAGATTTTGATGAGGATGTTATAAAAATGAAGGGACTAATTCTTGTTTGTTTTGTATCTGTTGAAGATCAGGATACATATGATACTGATTTAATTGCTAGACAAGGTGCAGAAGAAATTGAGAACTCTATATTACAAATTACTGGATTTCCTGAAAAATTAAGCCAAAAAAATGAAGAAATTAGAGAATATAATCAAAAGATTGAAAAAGGTGAAATTAAAGGAAAAAAAAGAAAAATCTTAGAACTTATTGAAGACCGTAGTAATTATAATGTTGATAAAGTCCTTGTTTATCCTTGGGCACATTTAAGTAAATTTCTTAGTAATGAACAAGATGCTAAGGAAGTCTGTCCTAAAATTGCTAAATATTTAAAAGAGAGAGGTATTGAAGCAAAATTTTCTCCGTTTGGATGGTATAAATCGTTCAAAATCAACTGTTTAGGTCATGAAGTAGCAGAAATGTATAGAGATGTTAAATTAGCTATTAAGCCAGAGGAACAAATTAAAAATTCAGTATTTAAAATACTTACACCTTCTGGAAAAGAACTTGATATAAATTTTGAAGAAAACAAAAAAATTATCTTGCCAAAAGAGATAAAAGATAAGAATTTTCATGCATTCATAAATTCTGAATTAGGTTCAAGATTAATGAAGGAAGCATTTGAACCAGCTCATATAAAAGTTATGAAAGAATTTGAATTATTAGATTTTGATCCTAATACTGATGCAGGGAACTTTAGATGGTATACAAAAGGAATCATTATGAAAAATCTTATAAAAAATTATATAGAAGATAGATTAATAGATTATGGGGCGATTCTTGTTGATACTCCAGTTATGTATACAGTTAAAAATAAAAAATTGACAGCACAAACTGCTCGTTTTCCAGCACGGAGTTACTGGGTTGAATCTGGAAATGATAGATATCTATTAAGATATGCATGTGATTTCCTTCTTTTTGACTTGTTCTCTCAAATGAATTTGAAACCACATTATTTTCCTTTGAGAGCTTATGAATATGAACAATACGCTTTTAGGCGCGAATTAGAGGGTGAATTGAGCGGTTTAAGGCGATTAAGAGCTTTTATAATGCCGGATATGCATACAATGTGTAAGGATATTGAATCTTCGATTGATGAATTTAAAAAGCAGTATGAATTAATCAAAAGTCTTGAAAAAGATTTAGGTATAAAAACTTACGTCATATTCAGAGTCACTGAAGAATTTTACAAAGAAAATAAGCATTGGATCATTGATTTAATCAAAACAGAAAAGTATCCCACTTTATTAGAATTATGGGAAGAGAGATATTACTATTATATTTTAAAATTCGAAAGAAATGTTCTTTCAGCACAAGGTAAAAGTGCCACATTAGCTACTAACCAAATAGATGTAGAGAGTTCTTTGGAATATATGTTTGATAATGATGGTGTTAAAAGACAGAAATATAATATATCTTTCATTGACACTGATGGCCAAGTGAAACATCCTATCATTCTTCATAACTCTCCAACTGGTGCTGTAGAAAGAGTTTTATGGGGTTTAATCGAATCTGCTATTCGTAATAAAGATGAATTGGTTCCAGGATTTAAAACCTGGCTATCACCAGTACAGGTCAGAATATTGACAGTTAGTGATGATCAAAATATTTATGCTGAAAAATTACTAAATATAATTAACGGGGAAGAATTTAGGGCAGATTTCGACGATAGAGAGGAAACTGTAGGAAAAAAAATAAGACAATCTGAAATTGAGTGGATTCCTTATACTATAATTATTGGGAAAAAGGAGCAAGAAAATCAGACTATTTCTATAAGAAAAAGGTTAATTAATAGACCATTTGGCCCAAAAAATCAAACATCTGAACAATTCAATAATGTAAAGTTAGATAAACTGTTTGAAATGCTTGAAGAAGATACAAGGAATTTTCCAAAATATAAATTGCCAATACCTTTCAGAAAATTCTCAACAAGAATTTATTTTAGACATTGAAATACTTTACAATGATTAAAATAAATTATTTATTTGATCCTTTATTTAAAGCATAAAGATACTTTTTTTTAAAATGAAAGTTAAAGCAATTATATTTGATTTAGGGGGAGTTGTAGTTAATTTGGATTTCTCAAATTTTTATAACAGAGTCATAACGCAATCTCCTTTAAACAAACCACAAACACCAATAATGTTAGAATTCTTTAGACAATCTGATATTTATCATCAAGGTAATATGACTGATGATGAATTTTATCAATTAGCATGCGATTTACTTCAAGTATGTATGGTTGATCAGACAGAGTTTTATAAAGCCTTCAATAGTATTATATCTGATATTAACCTAAATGTGATAGATTTAATTAAGAAAATACGAGATACTAACAAATATAAACTAATTGCTCTTTCTAACGTGAATTCGAGCCATTGGGATTTCATATTAAAAAAAAATTGGGATTTTTTAGATTATTTTCATGACTTTATCCTTTCACATGAGATACATTTGATTAAACCTGATCCTGAAATATTTAAATATGCTATTCAAAAAGCTGGATGTAAACCACAACAAATTGTTTTTATAGATGATGGATTAAATAATATCCGTTCTGCTAAACAACTAGGTATTTTTGGGATAAAATATACAAACTTAGATGAACTTATTGAAGAATTAAAGAAGTTAAAAATTATATAAATTCAGGAAGACGATGAATTAAGCTCCAATGTCTTCGATACATGCCTTAGCAATTTTTTCAAATGCTAATTCGACGTTTTGTCCTGTTTTTGCTGAAGTCTCTAAATAATCACAATTTAGTCTTTTAGCGGTATCCTCCGCTTCTGTTCTATCTACTTCTCTTTCTAAATCTGCTTTATTACCTAAAAGAATCATAGGTATTGTCTTTTTAACAGTTTTTTTAATTGAACTTATCCAACCGGGAATTTTTAGAAGCGTTTGACTAGAAGCTAAATCAAAAACTCCTAAAGCTGCATTACTTCCCTTAAAATATATAGTTCTTAATTTATGAAATTGAGGTTGACCCCCAATATCCCATAAAAGCAGACGGACGGATTTTCCTTCAATTTCCACATCTTTAATCAGGAAATTGCTTCCTATAGTCTTTTTTAAATCATCACTGAAATAATCCTTTATATATCTCAACAAAAGAGATGTTTTACCAACTCCACCTGGACCAAACAAAGTAATTTTGAATTTAAATTGAGTTTCTGGGCACATTATTAATTTCCTCGCAAGTAATCTATATTTACTTTATTTTTTTTATTTAATTGTAAATAGAGTTTTATATAATTTGAAGATGCTATAACAAATTTTATTAAATATTAATTCTTCGCTTATTATTTCATAATATCTTTTAAAGATATTTATATCTTTATAATATAGCTTTATTATTTTTTAAGGTCCTAAAAACTAAATACTTCTCATGAATTTTGCTACTTTTTCCCCATACTCCCTAATTTACGCATAATCCATTCTGGGGTACCAACACCACCAAAAAATTTGAGCCAAACGTACATTAATAAACCTAGAAAGCCACAATAACAACCCCAAGCGATTGGTAAAAAGATGATCGAAAATTGGCCTGTGTATAATGGAAGAAATAGATATTGGATAAGAAAGAGAGAGAGACTTGTTTTACCATAGAAGAGAACTAATTTTATAACATCATTCTTTTTCTTTTTAATGTCGATTATATAAAAACATACTGCGATAAGGCAAAAAGCAACACCAAGATTATAGAACATGTTGTGAGCAGTGCATCGTACCATAAAAATAGGCATTCCTGCAAATTGAGTATAATTTTGCTGATTCGCAATGGCTAATAAGTCTATATGTAAATATTCAGATCTTACAATAGTTCCAACAGCAGCATGAAGGTTTGGAGATTGGGCAGGAACTACTCGGGCTAATCCTGTTTCCCATATATTAAATAAATAACCCCTAGGAACAATTAGAAATATTCCCACCAATACAAATACAATCCCATAAATAGCAAATATTCGGAATAACCTATAATAGGATTCTTTAGTCCCTTTTATCATAGCTTCGTAAAGAAACTCACCAAATATAGTAGATATAAAGCAAACTGCTAAATATGGAAAAATTGGTACTTGAGGAAGAGGCGATGTTACAATAAAATGCAAAATGATAAATAATAGGTTTCCTGCTTCCTTACCCTCGTATAATACATCCCGAATCCAAGGAGAGAAATAAATTACCACAAGTCCGATTACAGCACGCCATTTCTTGTTAAATTTTATTGCATAATAAGATAAAATCTGAGAGAATCCAATAAACATAAGTATATTCCAACCCCATAAATTTGCAGGGAACCCGATTGTTGTACGTTCTGTTAATAAAGAAACAGGATTGAATAACACACCTATTATCATAATTACTCCTCCTCTTGTTAAAATCCCATTACGTATCGTTTTTTCTGGAATTTTTCCTTTTTTTCTTTTATAGCTAAAAACGACACTTAAAGCTGAAAGAAACACGAATAGGGAAGGTCCGAGAACATCTAGAAATGCAAAAACAAGTCCATATACATATTTCCAATCACGATCAAGCCAACTGAGACCGACATGTGCTAATATTATCCATACAATTGCAAATCCTTTAACATAGTCTATTGAATCAATACGTCTTGCAGTATCATTTCTATGATCAAGGTTATTGTTTTCTTCAGTTACAATTGACATTCGTAATTCTACTCGATTTATCTAATAAATAAGGAAAGTAATAATTCCCTAAGTAAAATTTTGATATTAGTATTATTGAACATTTATACTATTTAAAATCTTATTGTTACATTTATTGTTGTACCTCCTCCGTATAAATAACACTTTTTAAAAAAAAATGTTTAGTAAGTCTATTAAGGACTTTCTTTAACTTGATTTTTATAATATGATATTAAACAGGTATATAATAGCACCATTAATACTA
>JBHLRA010000052.1:0-13655 GCA_048883045.1 Candidatus Thorarchaeota archaeon
CTAACATTCCAAGAGCAGATGGACAGAGAAAAAGAAAGATTCTAATTGATAAAGCCGATGAAGCTGAAACTATCAAGGCTATCAGTAAGGTAATTGAACGATTGGATCCTGACATTATATTAACACATGGAGGAGATGAGTTTGTATTTCCTTACTTAGTTGCTCGGGCATCTGTAAATCGAGTTTCAAAGGATCTCTATTTTTCTCGCACAAGGACACCACTTAGAAATTGCATCTTTAATCTGTCAGGAAATTCAGATCATTATATGTCATACGGAATAATAATGCGACGTTCTAAAACACAGGTTTATTTTACAGGACGTTTTCATTTAGATACTACTACTTATGGTAGTCTACATTTTAGTGAGGGCAATATACCAGGAGTTATTGAAGTTGCTAGAGTGTCTCGAGTTCCAATACAAAGATTATGTAGAGTAACAATTGGCGGTGCTTTGCAATCAATACAATACTATAATGCTTATAAACTAGATCACCTTATCCCGCCTTTCAAGAAAAGCCCAGAAGGGTTTCGAAGTGGTATGGATTTAATTACAAATGATCGAGGAGGACATATATTTGAACCATTAATCGGAGTTTTTGACCAAGTTGTAGAATTAGACTTTTCTTCAATGTATCCATCTCTAATGGCCAATTTCAACATCTCTTCTGAAACTATTAACTGTCAATGCTGTAAAGATGATGGTACAGGAATTAAAGTGCCAGGAACCAATTTCCATATATGTACAAAAAGACAAGGAATTATTTCAAAATCAATCA
Organism: Candidatus Thorarchaeota archaeon; assembly: GCA_048883045.1. Taxonomy (GTDB): domain Archaea; phylum Asgardarchaeota; class Lokiarchaeia; order Sigyniarchaeales; family SOKP01; genus Loki-b32. Next base: position 778 of record JBHLRA010000052.1, read on the forward strand.
GCCTACCGTTGAGAAAACGTTTAGAGTGCAAGGAATATAACAAGACTCATGATGATCTTCGGTACAAATTCACCGATATTGCATTAAAATGGGTGCTTGTTGTAAGCTTTGGATATTTAGGGTTTAAAAATGCTCGTTTTGGCAAAATTGAGGCACATCAAACGGTTTGTGCTTTTGCACGTGAGTTTCTATTGAGATCTACTGATATCGCCAAAAAATATGGTTGTAAAGTCGTCCATGGTATTGTTGATTCAATGTGGCTCAAAGACACAAAAGGAAGATCTCCGGAAGAATTTGAAATGTTAACAAAGAAAATTGCTAAGGAGATATCCGATAGTACTGGTATTCCTATGAGCTGGGATGGGCGATTCAATAATATTGTTTTTTTACCTTCAAAAGCAGAACCTGATGTTCCTGCACTCAGTCATTATTGGGGGACAAAAAGTAATGGAGAAGTAAAGGTAAGAGGTATTGAAGTGAGACGGAGAGATATGCCAAAAATAGTAAAAGATGCTCAATATGCCTTTATTGATATATTTAAAGGTGCAGAGACCACTGATGATTTCATGGAAAGAATTCCTGACGCGAAGAAAAAACTTTACGAATATATTGAAAGAATCTATTACGGAAAAGTAACAAAAGATGAACTTACAATTCGTCAAAAAATATCTCGCAAACCTTCTCAGTATAAGGTAAATTCATATCAAGCAGTTGCAGCAAGGCAATTAGAACGATCAGGAGTCATAGCATCTGCTGGAAAGAATGTAAGATATATTATCCTTAACGCTGATGCAGATCCAAACTTTCCTGAAAAGAAGGTCATACTTTCAGATTTCTATGATGAGAAAAAGCATGAATATGACAGAAAGAAATATGTTGAATTACTGAAAAGAGCGTTTGAAAACATCTTTCCTTTTGAATTCCCTGAACTTAAGCAATTGCTATCATTAGATTATAATAAGAAGTCTGTTCAAAAAGATCTTTCTTGCTTTATTTAAATTAAATAAAAAAAAGATTATGGGATTAGAAGTATCTGAAAAAAATCCAGAATTATTGCAACTAAACAGATTAGTTCTAATAATATCCAGAGATTCCGTTTTAAACTTCTTAATGCGCTAAGTGGTTTACCAAAGTAGTTTATTAAATTATATATAAAGATAATTACCCAAGTAGTGCCTAGAAAAGTAATTGGTAGTAATAATGTAGTTAATTCACGACCAATATAGTTTAATAAATATTCATAACCGAGTATTGTAAATCCAGTTATTATAAGAGTGAAACCAAGCCCGAATGAATATTCTGCGAAAGTTACAAATCGGTTAATGCGATCTTCTGAAACTTTTCCTACGGTAGCTTCGTATGCAGCCTTAGAATTAGCAGATACAGAATTAATAAAAAAAATAAATGATACCATCAGTAAAAATGTCGCTGTAACTATCCCATTAGGAGGTGGAATTTGCCAAATTAAAGCAAGAATCGTTAGAACTGCACCAATCATGACAGTGCTTAATGTAATCCAATCCTTAACATTAATTTTCTGTTCTTGATAGCTCATTTTCTTATAAGTGTAAATTTTTTGTGAATAAAATAACTAAAATCACAGTATTTAAAAATTTTAATATTAATTAATAAAAAATCAATTTGAGGGAAAAAAAAGGAAAATTTAGTTTGGAAGTATAAATTAGAAGGTTCGAGGATATTGCTAATTACTTAATTATATCAATAGTAAGAATGTAAAAGTGACTTTTCACCCAAGAATTGTACCTTACTAACTTAAAGCAAGAATCGTTAAAACAGCATCTTTCATAACTTTATTGGGTACAATCTAATCTCTTACATTGATTTGTAACTCATTTTTCAAAGTCGTAAATCATAATTTAATTAAATTTACTATTAGGACAGATTTACTTATTCATTCCAAAAAGTTATACCTATAAAATAGTTTAAACAGCAATTTTAATATCCAAAAGGATTTTCTTGATTTCTTGCTGACAAGTGCATTAAAGTATGCAAGATAATAACTCTCTTTTGAATGTAAAGAATTTTGGAACTCAGGATAATATAATCCTCCAGTAAATTTAGGAGGTCTACCAAAACTTTTCACAGATCTCCAATCTTCTGTCGATTCTCTTGAATCTAGCCATATTCTTGAAGCTCGCCAAGTTTTATCAGTTTTTATTTCAATTCTTCCTTTATTAGCTAATTCAATTTCACCATAAACATTAATTGGGCCTATTCCGCCTATGAAATCGGTATTTTCAATTCTAATAACATTTTTTCCTTGCTTTAAATATTCCTTAATATCAAAAATTTGAATATTATTTTTTAAAACAACAAAATTAAGTGAATGTCTTGTGAGAATATGCCCCACATATGAATTATTCAGGAAAACTTTTGCGTAAGTATTAGCAATTACTTGTAAATAGGCTGATTTTATTCTTCCGTCAATTTCTATCATATTTTTATAAATGGTTGTATGGGGTTCATGTAAAGTGTCATTATCTAAATATATTAACTCACTAGGGATATTCGGGTTTTTCCAATTTATATTTCTTTGTAATTGGTCAACTCTTTCCTTATAAAATTTTATTAACCAGAAATACAATCTTTTTACTGACTCAAATCCTTCTTTTTTCGCACTTTCTAACCATAAAAATTCATATTCTGCCAAAAGAGATGTTAAATTAGATATTAAGCCTTTTATTTCTTTAATTTTTTGATTTTTCTGGACTTCACTCACAAATTTGAATTCTATTAATGATTTTGAATTTAATCTTTTTTTACAGAAGAAAATTATGTTTTTTGCTATAAATGCTAGATTTCTAATATTGATTTTATTCCGAATAACAATCTCTCCTAATTCGTCACAGATTTTTACAATTTCATCTAATTCAGATATTAACTTTTGAAATTTGGATGTCTTAATATTTTTTTTATGTCTTTTCGTGTTTTTAGAATAGGGATGAGCAAAAAAGTGATTGTAATAACTAGTGGGGCGCACTATTAAAAGACCTTTGTCTTGGATTGAACGTAATGTATTAAAGACACGTATTAATCTTGTATCTATAATACCAAAAAAATGTTTAAACAAACCCTTCCAAAAAACTAATAAATTATTCTCTTTTTGCGGATTCCAGCTAATCATAGCAGAAAAAATAAATCCATAAAACCGATTTTCTCGAATTTCTTTGTTTAGATAATCACCCCAGCTTGAAGTTATCTCTCCAATTGCTCCATTATCATAACCATATTTGATTAAATTAATAATATTTTTCTCATATTTATCGATTGATGGGAAAATTCGATTATAATCCATAATAGATGGACCAACAATTACGGGGAAACCAAATTCTTTAATTTTTTTTAAAATGGGGTGATTTTTATGAGTATTATATTTCCAGTACATTATTATCATATCTTTTGGTAAACCTTCAAGGACTTCGGTATATTTATGGAGTACATCATGGTAAATAATTACTTTCTTATATCCATATTTTTTCACTATTTCATACACTTTCTTATAATGTTTAAGATACACTTGACCAATACCGATTTCATCCACTAATTCTTTTGAAGCTAATTTTCCGACATCCCAGCTTTCATCTGCTCCAATATGAAAATATTCAGAAGTAAAAACAGTACTTAATTCACCTATCATTTCATCTAAAAGATCATAAATCTTTTCATTTGCTATGTTTAGACTATTTGAACCAGGAAATTCCCCATACTCCCAATAATTTGGATTATTTAGAATATTATCCCAGTGACCTGTAGTTTGAAAAATTGGAATCACTTCAATGAAGTATTTTTTTGCAAAATTCAACAAATCTCTGATATCTTCTTTAGAGTAAGCACCTCGATCTTTCCATATTTCTGGATGATTAGAAAACTTAAACATATCATTCATATATACCAGATAATATTGATTTATTTTGTAGTGGCTTAATTCTCTAATGAATTTTTTTAAATTCTTAATAGTAGGGGATTGACCTCTTGAAACATCATCTGAAACACCTCTGATTTTTAATGTGGGATAATCAATTATTTTTACTTCACTCAACGATAATTTATTTTGGCTTGAATTTAGTAATTGAATTAATGTTTGGATCCCGTAAAATAATCCTTGATATGACGGAGCCTCAATAAAGATTCTGGAATCTTCAGAAACAAAAAGATATCCTTGCTCAAGATAGTTTTGTTCACCTTGGATTTTTAAATAAAGTTCATATGGAAAAACAGTATTAATATTGCCTAAGATAGATTTGATCTGTGGAAAATTATCAATCCTTTGTATATAGTTAATTTCCAGTTCTAAATTCCATCCAAACGATTTTAACTTTTCTTGAAATTGTTCGATAATAAATGAATAATCTCTTTTTATGTCGGTATATAATATAGAGTGTTCACTAATCATCCACTTTTTAAAATTTTTAAATTTTAAGTAGCGAGGTTGTGGAATTAAAAATAATTCTTTTTCAAAATCTTCCGTTTCATCTAAATTCTCTAAATAGATAAACATCCTAATATTTTAAATTAAATAAAACAAAATAAGTTTAGGAAAGATTCAAGAAAAAAAAAAAGAAATGCTATTTATTGTTTTTGGTTTATATTTTTGATGTATCTTACTTATATAAATATATTAAATCTTTAGATAAAGGGTTGTCTTATAACTGTCTTCATTGTAGCTTGATTAGCTTTTCGCGGATCACTTAGATATATTTCATGATGTTTCAAGTTATGTCCTTCAAATTTTCCACCTTCATGTTTGATGAAATCGTGCAATTTTTGAACCGTTGGACCTTCCTCAGAATAAGGGCCAATATGCATCATTTGTGCTGCTTTCCCTTCTTTATATTTTTCTAATCTAAGTTTAGTTATTAGTTTTGAAAGCTCGGGTTTTTTTACCATAGTAGCCTTTTTTGCTTCATTTATTATATCCTGAGTGATCCAATCTGGTTGCATTATCATCATCGTCCATTTCCATTGATCTCTTTTTCCCTCAATAAAATCATCCATATTGTCAGCCCACCAAAGACCTTCTAGGGGAGGAACAACATAATCTTTACCCTTTGCTTTACTTATGAATTTTGTTTTAAAAGCAACAGGATACAAGACGGCAAGAGCGTCCATATATTCTTTGGAATCTCCTGGGGATCCCATTCCATCAATCATTAAAAATTGCATTTCAGGGACTTCTACCATTTCTATTTCTTTTGCACTTGGATTATAAAATTTTTTCATCGATTTTTTAAAATCTACTTTCATTGACATAACTTTCACTTTTTATTATAATTTATTCTTATTCACGCGGTTGGAAAGAATTAGCAGGACAGTTCGATACATCAAGAGTAGCTGGTACTTCATGTCCAAAGCAATCTCCCTTAGTATCATCAATTGGTTTATAAAATTTACAATCTTTACATTGAGCCATTTTTTAATCACATAAAAATTATTATTTATTTATTAACTTAATATATTATTTGTGACAATAAAAAATTGTTTATCTTACAAAAAATATTTAAAATATGTCACAAATTATCTTAATTAGTGTTAACTAAAATTAGATAATTTATAATAATGAATTCGAATATTCTTTCTTTTCTAAAAGAGATTGGATTCTCAGATATTCAAATCGCAATATACAAATATCTATTGATGCATAAATTTGGAACTATAAATGATATTAAAACAGAATTAAACTCTTCTTATACTCAAGTTTATCATAATCTTCAATATTTAGAAGAAAAAAATCTTATAGAATCTTCATCAGACTCAAAACCGAAGGTTTTTATCAGAGTTAGCCCTAAAGTCGCTTTAACTGAATTATTGGATGAAAAATTCAGTAATATTAAAAAGAATATAAAGAAATTAGATGAGGAAATTAAAACTCATGAGAGTAAATTAGGACGATGCCTTAAGGATATTAGCTTTTATCATTATTCTGAGGTAAATCTCGCCTATGAAAATTTCTTTAATTTATTTGATATAACCCAGAAAGAAATTATAATGACTTCATTACCTCCATCTATGTTGAAAAAGTTAGAACCGAGTTTATATCAAGCTTATAGGAGAGGGATCAAAATTAAGCTCTATTTTTCCATAGAAGATTTTGAATCGATTTCTAATTATCTTGAAATTACTACAGATATTTTTAAAAAAATTAAAATCGAGATAATTCAAACAGAACAGAAGACATGCCAAGTTATTAGATATAACGATGAAATTGTGAATATGGGAAACATACTTATAGATGAAGATTATTTGAATTCAATAATTTTTAAAGAAGATCAAACCTTTCATATTGATGGTTTTCGAGGTCCTTTTGCCAAACAAGCTAAGAATTATTTAGATGTGTTAACGGTAATAAAAAGAGTTGAAATCGAATATCCGGAACCAATTAAGAAAATATTAGATACAATAACAGTAGCTAATACTATAAAGACCAGAGATCTTGGCAGAAAAGTAAAAATAAGTGGTGCAAAATTAAAAGAAATTCTAGAATTTTTACGTAATGAAGGTTTAATTAAAGAAATAGTTATTAAAGAAGAAAAAGCAGGGCGACCAAAACATCTCTATTCTATTATAGAAAATTAACTATAAATAAACACCTAATAATCAGAATTGTGTTTCTAAAAATTGAAAAATTAGAGATTTTTGTCGGGTATTCCTCTTGTAAGTAATATATGAAAAATTGACCTTACAAATATTTGTAAAAACAGCTTTTTGTACTTTTGGCACGTATTATTGATTATAATACATATGTCTAAATATACAAATTTGTATTATTCAAATGATTATTAGAAAACTGAGACACTCTATCGGTTTATTTATATAAAATTTGAGATTAATATTATGTCTAAAGCAGTAAGTTATTATGATTGGCAACAATCTTTTAAAGATAATTCTAAGTCAGATAAAATACCAGATCAAGATAGACTTAATTCCCTTGGAATATTTGAAAATAAGTTTAAAGCTCTTTTAAAAAAATGGAAAAAAGATAACTTAAATTAAAAATACTTAATTTTATACTTCTTCTCCTCTTCTTCTTGCTTCAATCTCTTTTAAATCCTTTCTCTGTACTTTACCTACTAAAGTTTCTGGGAGTTCTTTCCTGAATTCAACGAATTTTGGCACTTTATATGGTGCCATAGTTTTCCTACAGAATTCTTTAATTTCACTTACCATCTCTTCAGATTCTTGATATCCATCTTTTAATACTATATATGCTTTAACTTTTTCACTTCCAAGAATTTTAGGATCTGGAATCCCAATAATAGCCACTTTTTCAATTGGTTCAAATTCATATAAGACATCTTCAACTTCTCTTGGGTAAACTTTAAATCCGCTTACATCTATCATATCTTTCTTTCTATCTACTATGTAAAAATATCCATCTTCATCCATTTTTCCAATATCTCCAGTAAATAACCAGCCGTCCTTTATTTGATTCGCGGTGGCTTCTGGTTTATTCCAATATCCTTTCATTACTTGAGGACCTTTTATTAATATTTCTCCAGCTTCTTCTATAGGTAATATTTTTGTATAATCATCAATATCAACAATTCTAACTTCTGTATCTGGAAATGGCATTCCAACAGAACCAATTTTTCTTTCACCGCTAAATGGATTACTATGAGTCACTGGTGAGGCTTCAGTCAATCCGAATCCTTCAAGTATAATACCTCCAGTTCTTTCTTCGAATTCTTTCTGAACTTCTGGTGGCATCGGAGCGGCTCCAGTGTTGCAAACTCTTATAGATCTTAGATCTTTAGCGTAATCCTCAAGATCATCTCTTTCTAATAAGCGCATATACATTGTTGGTACACCTGGAAACATTGTGGGATGCGTAGCTTTAATTATTTCAAACAGCGATTTCTGATCTCGAGGATCAGGATTCAGTGCAATTGTTGATCCTATATAAATGTGAATATTCATACATACAGTTTGACCATAAATGTGAAATAATGGCAAATTAGTCAAGATAGTTTCTTTACCCTTTCTTAACTCTTGACCACCCCAAGCAAATATAGCTGAACAATTAGATACAATATTATAATGTGTAAGCATTGCACCTTTTGGTAATCCTGTTGTGCCTCCAGTATATTGAAGGCATGCTATATCTTCTTTTGCATTAATATCAAATTTTTGTGGATTAGGTTTTGTATTATTGATCAAATTAACAAGTTGCAAAGTTCCTGCAATTTCCGGTGGATTTCTTGGAGCTAATGGAGCATAATCTAACACATTAGTTATAATTACATGTCTAAGACGTGTACGATCTTTTATGTTATTGATTTTTTCGACCTGATTATCCCATGCAATAATAACTTCAGCTCCAGCATCGTTTAATTGATAAGCAAGTTCATGTTCAGTATGTAATACTGAACAAGCAGTAACAATGCCTCCAGCTTTTAAAATACCATAATAGCTTATAATAAATTGTGGGAAATTTGGTATCATGATTGCAACAATATCCCCTCGTTTTACTCCTAAGTCTACCAGAGCTGTTGCTAATCTATCTGCAAGATCTTTTAACTTTTTGTAAGAAATTTTGTTTTTCATGAACCAAATTGCTGTTCGACTTCCAAATTCGTTTGCTGAGTTATCGAGAAATTCATAAACATTCATTTCAGGATAATTAATAGTAGAGGGAACACTTTCATCGTAATTTTTTAACCATACTTTCTCAGCATAAGGATCTTCACTCATTTCTTCTTACCATCTATTTTTTAATTTTTGAATTTGTGATTATTAATAAAAAATTTAGATCATCTAATAATTTTATTCCCTATCTTCAGTTAAATTATCAATTGCATTAATAGCAGACTCACACACATAATCGCACTCATCATGAATTAGGTCGTTTAAACCCATGATTACTTCTTCAGTATTTACTCCTATGACTCCTAATGCTTCAGATGCTCTCCATCTGACATCAGGATTTTTATCTTGAAGAGTTTTTATTAACGAAGGAATTGCTTTTCTTGATAATGAACCTATTTTGCCTAATGATAATGCTGCTTCACGTCGTACCGTTTTAATTGGATCATTTAAAGCTTTCTCAAGGACATTTATTGCTTCTTCTGAATTTACTCCAATTTGTCCTAGTGCTCTAGCAACTTCAACTCTAATTGAAGCCTTTTTTGATAAAGGGTCTTTAATAAATGATTTAAAAGCACTTTTAATTTCATAACCAAAAGTTGGAACATATTCATGCTCTTGTTCTTCAATACTTAAGAGATTAAATAATACTGGTAATGCGACTCTAGCTTCTTTACCAATACCTCCTAAAGCAGAAATTATTACTTTTTTCATTTTTTTAGAAGCTGAATCAAGTTCTTTGATTAATGCGGGGATTGCTTCTTTACCAATATTTCTAAGAGCATCAGCTGTTTTTCCCCTAACTCGTTCTTTTTTGTCTTTTAATAAATGGGAGATACTTTCAATAATTTTAGGATCAGGGATTTTCATCTCTCCTAGAGTATCAACTGCTTCCTTTCTTACGATCTCATTCTTATTATTTAAGATTTCAAGAAGGCTAGGAACTGCTTCCTTTCCAATTTCAACTAATGTACTTGAAACTCGGGAACGCACCCTCCAATCTGGATCTTCAAGAGCAATAATTAAATTTGGTATAGCTTTTATAGATCCTCTTCCTATCTGGCTAATGGAATGAGCAGAGGCAGTTCTCACTGTCCAACTTACATCTTTTAGACTATTCATTAAGTATGGAATTGCATCAAAAGCTACATCTCCAAGTTCACCTAAAGTTTTGGCTACTTCAGTTCGAACTATTTCAGATTTATCTTGTAATTTAGCAATTAAATGTGAAATTGATTCTGGAGTAGGATTTCCTATTCGTCCAAGAGCAATGGCAGCTTCTTTTCTAATGGATTCTTCTTTATCATCAAGTAATTTTGATATTTGTGGGATTGAACTTGCAGCAAGATCTCCTATTTTTCCTAAAGATCTAACTGTTTCACGACAAATACTCCAATCGTTATCTTCTAAACAACTATTTAATTTTGCTACTGCATTAAACGATTTTTTCCCTAATTCTCCTAAAACAAGAATGGCATTAAATTTAATAGATCTAATTTGGTTGTCTAAGTTTCTTATAACTTCGTTTATAATAGATTCATCTTTTTCAATTCGAGATAGAACTAGATCAATTCTAGCATCTCTTAATAATTGTTCTAAAGTAGCTGACACTTAGAATCACCTTATATACCTAAATATACTTGTTTAATTCGAGGCTCTCTTTCTAACTCTTTTTTAGTACCTCTCATTTCAATTTTCCCTTCTTCAAGAACATGAATAGTTTCAGAAACCTCCATAGCTAAAACAGCATCTTGTTCAACTAACAATGTTGTAGTACCCTCTTGTTTTATCATTTTAATTGCTTTAAAAATTTTGTCTTTAATTTTGGGAGCTAATCCTAAGGAAGGTTCATCCATTAATAATAACTTTGGATTTGACATTAAAGCTCGTCCGACAGCTAACATTTGCTGTTCACCACCACTAAGAGTTCCAGCACGTTGTTTTTCCCTTTCTTTGAGACGAGGGAAAATTTCATATACAAAATTTAATAATCTATTAAATTCTTTCTTCTTTTTATTTAAATATGCTCCTAATCTAAGATTTTCTTCTACTGTCATATCATAGAATAACCTTCTTCTTTCTGGACAATGAGAAATTCCTCGTTTAGCGATTTTATGAGGCTTCATTTCATCAATTCTTTCACCAAGAAATATTACTTTTCCTCTGTCAGGTTCTTCTAATCCAGATATTACTCTGAGAAGGGTAGATTTTCCAGCTCCATTTGGACCTATAACAGAATCCAAAGCTTTATCCTCTATAGTTAAATTAATTTCTTCAAGAGCTCTAGCTTTTCCATAATAATGATATATTTTTTTTATTTCAAGCAAATGCTTCACCTCTTCCTAAATAAGCTTCAAGAACAATTTTATTATTTGCAACCTCTTTGGGGGTTCCATCTATAATAAATTTACCCATATGCATAGCAATTACTCTCGGTACTAATTGCATAAGTTCACGGAGAACATGACCTGTGATGAAAATAGTAACACCATCGTCATGTAATTTATTAATTAACTCCATTATTATTTGCTTTTCCTCATGAGATAAACCACTAAATGGTTCATCTAAAAGTAATAACTCTGGATTAGATCCAAGAGCTTTACCAATTTGCAGTTTTCTTAAATCACCATGAGGTAAAATGACTGGTGGAACTCTTGCTTTGTCTACTAGACCTACTGAGGAGAGAATCGAACTTGCATACTCATCTGTACCTACTTTCTTTGATATATACTTTCCTCTTTTTGAAAGGCAGGGTACAGATATATTATCAAGTAAACTTAAGAATTTAAATGATCTTACTAATTGAAAAGTTCTAGCAATTCCTATATTTACTATTTTATAAGGTTTCCAACCAGTAATATCAACTCCATCAAATCTAATTCTACCAGAATTAGGATTCTCAAATCCACTAATTAGGTTAAATACAGTAGTCTTACCTGCCCCATTTGGACCAATTAAACCTACAAATTCACCTCGTTTAATCTCAAAACTAAAATCATTAACTGCTGTTAATCCACCATACTTTTTAGTTATATTTTTAGCTTCTAAAATTACACCCATTATTCTTTACATCACTTTTTCCTTTATAGATTATTATTTTTAAATATTCTGCTATTATCTTCCGAGTAAAATATCCCACCCTTCTTTTAGTTTTTCTAAAGCTTTCGTTAAAATGCCTTCTGATACAAATCGAATTATTAGTATAAGCATAATAGAGAAAACAAAAGCTGGAGTAGTAAGAGCTTCAAGAATAGGATTTGCGGCAACTTCTAATGTATGTAATTCTTCAAGAATCTGACTTAAGATAACCCATGTGAAAGCTCCTAGAATAGGTCCTGTGATTGTTGCAATTCCACCTAAAGCGGTCATAATTAGTACCATAAATGAATATAAAGGTTGATAAATTAATGGATTTACGCTTCTGTTGTACATGGCAAAAAAGCCACCAGCAAGTCCAGCAAATGCCGCACTGATCATGAATGCAATAATTTTATATTTTGTTGTGTTAATTCCTGAGGCTTCAGATCCTGTCTCATCATCCCGAATAGATTTAAAAATAGTACCCATATCTGATTTGGTAATTTGGATCATTATTATGATAGAAATAACCATAATAATAAGAATAGTATAATATACTATAACAGAGTTCGAAGATAATGAAGGTACATTAGGTATTCCTTCATCTCCCCATAATAAAGGTTTAAGTGGTCCCATTTTAAATAAATTCTGGAACAATAAGCCAATTGTCATTGTACCTAAAGCTAAGTAAGGGCCTTTCAATCTTAAACATACTATTCCTATGAGAAAGCCAAAAACTACGGCATAGATAATTCCAATAATTAGGGATAACCACCAGGAAAAATGGTTGAATTTAATAAAAGCACTAAACGCATATGCAGATATTCCAAAAAAAATCGCATGTCCAAAACTCACTTTTCCAGTAAAACCAGCTAATAAATCCCAACTAGCAGCAAAAATCGAATAAATCAAACAAAGAATAATAATTTGTAAATAAAATTCATTTTGGGTTAATAAGGGAAACAGAAAAAAGATAACTAAGCAAAGTATAGTAACTCCTCCTCTGAAGTTTAATGCCCAATCTTTTAGATAGGATGGAACTCCTTTGACTTTTTCACTAAATTTATGAATCCTACTTTCCTTTTTGGCTTTTTCCATTACTAATAAAGGTTTCTCCATTTTTTCACACTAATTTTTTTTTAATACTAATTTTTATCAATCAATTTCTTTTTTTCCGAAGAGACCCCTAGGTCTTACAA
>JBHLRA010000052.1:13755-16573 GCA_048883045.1 Candidatus Thorarchaeota archaeon
TTTTGATTTATTTATAAAAATTATTACTAAACTTACTATTATTATTGATACAATAATAATTATAATCCAATGTAATTGCAATACAACTCCTAGAACTGTTATATTCTGATCCCAAATTGGTGGAAGGTAATGGAATTTTGGATCTAGAATAGCTATTGCCAATTGTTCAATAAAAAAACCTATTGCGAAAGTTCCCATCAACATACTTATTTCATGTTCTTCCAAAGGTTTAATAATGACAAAATAAGAAATTGCTCCTAGAATAGTTGCTACAATTAAACCTAGAATCATTCCTAAATAAAAACCAAATACTCCTTGAAATTGTACCCATGTTATATAAAAAATATATGCAGCTATTAAATAATAGGAACCATGAGCCAAATTCAAAACACCACCGACACCATAGACTAAAGAGTAGCCTAAAGCAAGTAATGCATAAACAGATCCTTGTACCGCACCATAGATTATTATATCTTCAATCAAGTAGTAAAGCCTCCTTCCTTATAAAAAAATAAATCAATCATCTTCGCCTATAATGCCTTTCTATCAATTAAATATTATCTTTTTTTTTTAAAAAAATTCATTATTCTATAAAAAGCTTATCATTCATATCATATCTTACCATAAGTTTTTGTCAAATAAAGACTCTTTTCTGTAATCATGATTTTTTAAAATTTCCACTATTTTTCTATTTTATGGTAAAAACTACTTATAAATTATCTTTATTGCTAACAAGATAAAAAAAAAAATTTGTAATTAATTATGAAATTGTTTCTAATATTCGGTATCAAAGTAATATAGACCCCAGTCTGGTACTGCTATGCTAGTCATGTTAGTTAAAGTTCCCAATGGAGGAATTCCTACAGACCAAGGAGCACTTGGATAAACCGAGACTCCTGGGACTAAAGTTTTCGAGCCATTAACCCATTGAATAGCTAAACCAATACCCATCGGCCACCCATAATGATTAGCATGAGTATTCTTCCAATAGGAAACGCCTCCTCCAGCACCCATTAAAGGATCAGCTGCAGAAATGGATTCCAATTGTGTGACAAGATCGTCAGGATCAAATGATTGAGCCTCTTCAATTGCCCATACAATCTGATGCACATTATCATAGGCACCTGTGGCGGTATAAATAGGATCTACACCATATGCATCACGATAAGCGTATAAAAAGGGCTGCGTATAGGGAGTTTTGTTCGTATCAAAGGCAGACTCCATAGTAACTCCATAATTACAGGCTCCAGCAGTATCATCCCAGTATTCAGAATCTTGTGAAACTACATTAATTCCATAGGGGATACAATGTGGTTTATTAGTACCATATGACGTTGTAAAAGTTAGTCCTGCTGGCCCAGAAAATATTGGTATCACGATTTGGGTATGCGCATCCTCGACTTCATCCCAATATCCTTCTAATTGTGTCGTGGTTGCATCTTGGGGCATTGCAATACTTACACCTGTAAAGGTCATGTTCCAATAGTCATTCGATTCCAAAGCTGGTGCGATAATGGTCGCAAATAACTCTGTCCAAGCCAAATCTTCTCTCATAAAACTAAATCGAGAAATGTTATGCCCTAAACCACCCGCTGCCACTGGTAGCGAGAGTTGCAAACCTGTAAACATTAATAATTGTATTAGTTCCGCAATTAAAATAGACGAGTTTTGTGGATTAGGATGGAACCAGTATTTAAAGGTGTCATAATCATCAATTACGTTCTGGGATAAAGAAGTAGTAGCAGCTCCACAACCTATGAGTATAACTTTTGCGTCCATAAATATAGGCTGGTATGCTAAAACACATTCGGTTCTGAACCCTCCTACAGCATATTGAACTTTCTTATAATTAATAAGTCTTTTTGCAGCAGTAACGCCAACGGCAGTATCAAAAGAAGCGCTAGCTTCATCCGTATTTTCACTTGTTATTCCAACATAATACGTTTCACCATCAACAACAACCCCACCAGCTTCATTTATCTCCTCTGCCGCCAACATTGCACCATTCACCTGGCCTTCTCCGTGTATTCGTTCTGTATCACCTATTACCCCTATTCTAATAATCTGGGATGCTGTAATATCAGTAGGAGCACCTGGGCAATCATCAGCACTCCAGGCATATGTTTCTTCTCCTGAAAGGAAATACCAGACTCCAACTCCAACTCCAATACCAATAACAGCAATAAGAACTATAGCTAATATTCTTTTAGTTAAAGCTTCCATATTTTTAGATCACTTCTAATTTAAAATTTTTTTTTTTAAATTTATTGTGTATGTTTATTTTTAGATTTTCAAATAATAGTTCATTTTAAC
Source organism: Candidatus Thorarchaeota archaeon (assembly GCA_048883045.1). Classification (GTDB taxonomy): domain Archaea; phylum Asgardarchaeota; class Lokiarchaeia; order Sigyniarchaeales; family SOKP01; genus Loki-b32. Next base: position 16,069 of record JBHLRA010000052.1, read on the forward strand.
ATATATTTAAAGGTTTCACATTTTTTCATGAACTATCAGCATAATAATAAAATAAAAGCTAAAAGCACCAATTAAGCATTCAAATACACCTGAAGTGCTACAATAATTCCAAATAAAATTAACGTTGATATTAATATTATCAATGTATAAAACCTCCACTTAATTGATATATTTTCTCTTCTCTCCTTAAAAATGATATAAGGCAATAAGATTGCTCCTAAAATCCAAATTGAAATCCATGTAGCTAATGTATACCAAAATGGTTCTACATTTTGAACAAACATGAAGGAAAACATAATTAATATAATGCTACCCCAGCTGATGACTAAACGTAACATTCTACGTCTGAACATTATGTCAACATCTTCAGTTTTTTCAGAAGGTTTAAGAGAAAATAAGATTCCAAAAACAGGAAATACTAAAAGAATGGCGTGGTATGGATTTAACAGACCGAGAATCAAGTCAGAAAAAAGAATACCACTAAATGAAGCTATAATTGCACAAA
>JBHLRA010000053.1:0-15700 GCA_048883045.1 Candidatus Thorarchaeota archaeon
TGATTCAAGCGTAGATATGAGAAAAAGTCTCTACCGTCTTCATAACATCTGTAGTTAAATAATTTTGCTTAAATACTGAAGCAAAGAAAGCACGATCTTCTGGATTGAAATACTTATAACCAAATTTCTTCCATTCAATATTTGTTTGCAGTGGCGCAAAAAGAGAAATCTGATCTTTCACTAAGTTCATCAATAATATGTCTCTTTCTTGTTTAGTATTAGTAGAGAGAATATTTAATAACACATCATCGTTAAAAATATCCCACGATTCCTTAAATTGAATGCAGAATTTTTTAATATCTATTTTATTATTTACTATTAATTTTGCTAAAACAGTTAAAGACATATCATAAGTACTCATCTTATTTTTTTTAAATGAAGGATTGGATAAAATTAAACTTGGATTAACCTTTCGTCCTTTCGAAATCTGAGGAAGATTATATTCGGGTAATATTTTCAATTGATTCAGACCAATTATATTTCTAACATCTGTGATCGTTCCACCTGTATCAAAGAACTGTTTATTAATAACATATTTCATAAGTTTCTGAGCGTGAGCGTCTCCAAAGTAAGGATAATCTGACGCAAATAAAAGATATTCTGACCAGTCTCGATTATCTACACTTTTCTTGTTATTAGTGCGAAACCATTTTCGAAAGCTTTCAAAAAAATTTCCAGCTCCAGCTCCATGGAGCATTGAAAGATCTCCATAAGTATTTGGTTGGACGATTGTATTATAAACATCATAATCATCTATATTTCCCTGTGCGAAATGAGCAATAATAACTTTAAAGTGAGGTAATAAATCAGGGTATTTAGACTTTATTTCACTTCTCGCTAATTTTATTAATTTTCCAATTTCTAAGATGGATCCTCTGCCTCTTGTATCAAATATCACTGGTAGAGAATAGCTTGCTGCTTCAACAAGCACATTTATTACTTTATCAGAAGTTATTTTCTCGATATACCCTTCTGATCTAGGATGTAATTTTAACCCTCGTAATCCTAATGTTTCCCTTAGATACTTTACTTCATTTACAGCTTTTTGACCTTCCATTGGATCAACACGACCGTATCCAATTAATTTCAAAGAAAAAGGAAATCTTGTTGTAAAACGTGACACGTTAATATTACTTGCTCTATATAGCGCTTCAGGGTGCTTATCTCTAAATATATCTTGAAATGGAAAGCAGACGCCTTGATCTATAAATGAATAAAATTTTGATTTTGCTTTTAAATCAGAATGTCGTTTTCCAAGTGTTTCTAGCTCAGTATAAAGCCTATCTGTGAAAGGAAATGGAGTAAAGGACCATGAGATCTTAGTAAATTTTCCATCTATCGAAGTTGTAAATGATTGCTCCCCAGTTTTCTCCCAATCTGCTTTTATTCTGCCTTGAACATTACCCCAAAAATCGAATGTACCTGCTCCTGGGGCCAAAGGATTCATCATTGTAGCGCCATCGACGTCTTGACCTAAATGTGAATGAGCATCAATTACAATTAAATGTTCTATTCGTTTTTTTCCATCTTGCTCTATTGTACAGGTTAACATAATAAGATCTATATTAATTTATCTTTAGAAATTAGTAATAATTACCAAATTAAAATTTAATTATTGCATTATATGTATTTCTATGATTAGTCCTTTCTAAGATTAAAGTTTTATATCCAGTAACTCTTTAAAATAAAAACCATTTCTTTTATAGAATGAACATACCTATAATACTTCTAATATTGGTTTTATTTGCGATCTTGATGTCTTTCTTTTCCCAAAATAAGATCGATTATTTCCCTATTGCATTAATCATAGGAGTTATTGCAGTACTATCAATGATAATGTTTGGTAATGTCAATGAAGAAGAGATACTTGGATTCATCAATTTTAATACCTTAATCTTCATATTTGCTATGCAGATAATTATTTATTTTGCAGTAAGTGACCGAGTTTTAGAATATACTGCTATAAAGTTGATTCATATCACGAAGGGAAATAACCGGCTGTTCTTTTATATGATTTGTCTATTTACGGGAATAATTGTGGCCTTTATTGAGGATTTAACTCTTTCATTGATTTTAATTCCATTGATTTATAGGACATGTAGGGTGTTAGAAATACCAGCAGGCACATATATGATGGGGATGACCATTACGATAAATATAGGAGCAATTCTTACCCCTGTTTCAAGTTTAAAAAACTTAATAATCGGTCAAGAATTTGGGTGGGGTTTTGGGGAATATCTTGCTAATATGGGTATTTTATTTGTAATTATTTTAGTCACAACCATTTTCTTACTAGATTGGTTTATTTTAAGAAAAGAAGAACAACCCACTGAGCGAAATAAAAAGATATTATTGGAGATACTTGAGCCTGAAATTGTAATTCAGAATAAAAAGTACTTTATAATAACCGTTTTTGTCATTCTAGCTACTTTTTTATTCATGTTTTTAGGAATTTCCCCAGCAATCGTTGCGACAATATCTGCTGCTGTTCTTCTTCTTGTTCACTCTAAAGAAACTAATTTCTCAAATCTTAAGAATGAAATTTCATGGAGAATTATTATCGTATTTGCAGTTTTATTCATCCTTTCAAATTCACTTTCATATTTCGGTTTTTCAGGATTAATTTCTACAGGTTTAGTAAATTTAATGAATAATAATATTTATCTTGCAGTATTGATAACATTAAGCCTTTCCTCCCTCCTATCAGCATTTTTAGCTGGTACGCCTGTTACCATAATTCTTCTCCCGATTTTTTCAGCAATTATAGGAGAAGGATTCTTTCCTAACCCAATCATAATTGCTTTCATTGGTGGTGTTAATTTGGCAGGAAATTTTCTACCTCAAGGTTCTGCTTGTGATCTCCTCACTTTAACGTTAGCAAAAAAATATGACGTCGCAAATTTAGATTATAAACGCTTACTCAAAAATGGTGCACTTTTCGCAACAATTCATTTCTTAATGATTTTAGGATATACTATGCTTTACACTTTGATTTTCAATTAAATAATTAAAAATGAAAGAAAGAATGAATTAGTCTCTCATTTCTTTTGGAAGGGTAAGAACGCCTGTAAGTGGATTGTTTAGAGGATCTTGGCAATATAATATTGTAAAATAAATCAAATCATACAATATACTTGGATTCTCTCCATTTTTTAATTTATAATCATAAAGGGAAAGTTGATATTCCGCTTCCGTTATTGGGGGCTCAGCATAAGACACACTACCAAATACAGATTGTAATAGAGGTTTCATAAACGGAGAATATAAAAATCCTAACTCTTTTAAAACATCCTTTAGATAAAAAAACATACGCTGAACTGCTTGCATCATATATCTTACAGGTTGACCTTGTGGCCCTAAGTATTGTTCTGCAAATTCAGGATCGTATTGTGCAAGTTTTTCCCGTGAAATATTTGTAGGTCGAAATATAGATATCAATCCCCTTTCAATAGCTCCTTGGCGATTTGTGGCAATTGTATCACTGCCAGCATCAGGTACCCATATGCCCTTATCTAATAATTTTTTTGCCTTATAACACATAGCCTGTATTAAAAGTGCTACACCAATTCTACGACAGATTGATATCTGCGCATCGCTAATTCTAACCTCTATAGTACCCCAATCGGTAAGAGGAAACACATCCTGGAATCTTCCGTCTTCTAAACTTGCTTTCTGAACCGTTTGAAGAAAAAAATTGACAGAGTTTTCGCTGAGATCAGTTAAGTAAGGAATATAGTATTTTGGATCATTTCCACTTAGCATAGTGGTGTTGTACTTTAAACGTAAAGATCTTGTACAGTTAGGGGCAGTGATCCTCCCGTTAATAATTTTGACTACATCTGTAGGTTTATTATTTAAAATCGGAGAATTACAAGTGAGAGCAATAAGATGAGGTATGAAATTTCGAATCATACAATAAGCTTGAATTTTCTCTAATTCTGAGTTGAATGAACCTAAATGCGAATGATCAGCCTGACTCACACCTCTCATATATTCTCGTGTCGCGGGATTAATTGCAGAAGCGATAATATGCAAATCTTTTGGTAACGTAGTTTTTGCTAACAGAAACAAAGTACTCGCCCAAAATGCTAATTCTTCAACATAAATGCATGGAGGAGTAACGAGTTCTAATATGTAAGTAATTGCTGTGACGTTCCCATCTCTAGCAAAAGTGTCTATATCAACATAACTATCTCCTAGAGCATAACGGATATCCATTGCATATCCTTTTTCAAGATCTTCCTTTCCCCAAGGTCTGGCTAAAACTTTTTGTCTAATGTAATCAGGAACAGGTAAAAAATCCTCTCTCCCTTCATAGAGCATTTCATCCATTATTTTAATAGCATCTTTCACAATTTCCTTCATTCGGAAAACCATTTCTTCACCGGGAGGATATTCACCACTGTCATCAGCAATGATTAATTCCATTTCAATACCATGAGTGAAAGGTAAAGGAGTCCAATGCTCGACATCAGCGAGCATTTCCGCCCATGTTCTTTCGGGGATATGCACTTCTACATAATCTGAGCCTAAAAATAATTTATCACTTGCTCTATTAATACTCTTTCCTAAAGAAACTCTTGAAGGTGCTTTTGCTTTTGCTCCTCCTTTTGTTGTATACAAATGAGAAAAATTATCAATTGCTTGATCATCTTTTTTTTTCTTCTTTTTCTCCTTTTTTTTCTTGCCTTTTGCCATATACTTTCTCTCTTTATATTCGCTTACAATATATATAACGGATCTTAATTTTATATTTTTAGTTTATATATTTCATTTTAGAGTAATGATTGTATCAAAGTTTTAAAAATATCATAATCGTTGATAAATTCATAAGATAAGACTAAATTACTAATCCTGCATTTATTGGGAGGTAAAATTTGTTTGAGATCTTCAGAAATTTTGCCACCATTGAATAATGAATCATCAACAATTATGTTTATAGTTTCTCCAATTTTCTTTATTTTTGAGTAAATAATGTTATCTAAATCAGATTCCTGTGATAAAATAACAGTCGGTTTTCCTAAATATGGAATAAAATCTAAATTAAAAATTAATACTTGACCAGATATAATTTCAAAGTTCTTGAAGAATTGTTTTAATGAAGTAGTTAGGGTTCTAATCTCTTCTTGATTATAATTTTTTTTTGATGGGAAGGTATAGTATGCAATCGATTTATTCAAAGTATATTTTAAATCGTTATATAAACGATCTAATATAGGAAAAGTACTAAAATCAAAGCCAAATAAAGATAAAAACACAGTGTTAAAATTAAAATCATTTCCAAGGACATTATTACTAATATTCCCCCCGCTTAAACTAAAATTCTTAATTTCATTTGAAATACCTGAAACATATGTATTTAATATGAAATATTGAGAAAAGACTAATTCAGATTCAATTTTTGTTTGAACTTCATCAACCATCATATAAAAGTCATCGAATAAATCTTTTAATATTTTATCCTTTACTTCGTGAATCGGTATGCGTTCAATAAATTTATTCGCAGAAGTGGGGTTATCAGTCTCAGCAAGAACATATAATGCATTTTTTAACACTTTATACATAGATTTATCTAAACCTGCCACAAGAGACTTTAAAAGTATATTAATGATTAAACTAATAACCTGTATTAAATCGGTGTTTTTATTTTCTTCTCTTAATCTCCTAGCAATATTGAATAGAAGCTTTATTTTAAGATCATTATTATCTATTAAATCTCTTAACTTCAAAGCCAACAAGGGATCTGAATTGATAATTTGACCAAAGATACTAATAAGAAGGTTTTCTTTAACAGAAGGATTCTGTATTAGATTCGCAATTTTAACTGATTGTTCTGGTTCATCTGGAATTTGATCTAAAGCTAAAATCTTAAGAATTTTCTGTTTTTTATCTAAATCGGTTAAGTTTTGAACAATCTGAAGAGTTGGTTCAAGCTTTTTAGAGGCATAAGCGCGAATTAAGTTAATATAAAAAGCTTTCTGTTCTTTTTTATTCAAAAGCATTAATGCTAATTTTAATGCTCTTTGTGGATTATCAATTGAAAGATAACCTTTTGCAATTTGTTTTTTATAAGCTTCCATTTTTTCAAGTATTTCAGAGCTAGATTTGTCAGATGATTGCTCTGATTTATATTGTTCAGTTAATGAAGCTAACTGCTTTTCAGCTTGTTTTATTACTTTTTCATTCATATCTATGATGAAATCTTTTGGATTAAATTTTTCAGCGACTTCTGTTATTTTCAACCTTTGTTTATCTAATATTTTCTTTACTTTACTGGTTTGAACAGAATCTCTTACCTTTTGTACTTGAACTGTATATTCAGCAATCTTAAGCCAGTATGCATTAATGGTTAACTTCCCATAGCCATCATTAGTAGGTTCCAACCTTAGATTAATGGTTTTACTTTCACCAGGTCCAAATTCGATATTACTTTTAAAATTCTCAGGTTCTACATCAATTTTTAAATTTTCTCCCTCAAAATCAAATTTAAAACTCTCTTTTTTACTAGAGTAATTTAATGCTTGGATTGAAATCTCATTTTTGATACCTGGAATTAATAAGTTTTGAGGGAATTTTGTAATGTTTAAAGATATTATTTTATCTGCATTTGACATAATTCAAATGGTTTTTTTTAAATTGTAACTACTAATTCTAAATATCTCATTAATTTTTAGGTTTAAGAATTATTAATGATTTATTTATTTTGGAGTTATGAGATAAAGTAGAAAGAAGACCTATTCTCCCATTCGTCGATTTCTTTTTAAATAATCTTCTAAATCCTCAATTACCATCTCTTTATTATAATCGGGCCAATAATCATTCCTGAATTTAAATTCTGCATAAGAAGAATCCCACAACAAGAAACCTGAAATTCTAGCACCATCGCTCATTCCCGTCCGAATAATATAATCTAATGGAGGAAAATTTTTTGTATAAAGGTGATTTTTTATTAAATCTACATTTACTTCTTCGGGTTTAACTCCGTTACTAATTATTTTTTTCACAGCATCTACAATTTCTTCATGTCCATCATACATAATACAGAGATTTATGAAATTTTGATCATGAACTTTAGTAAACTCAATTAATTCTTCAATCTTATTTCTTGCTTTTTCTGGTAACATCGAAATTCTTCCAATAACGTTGAACCTAACTTTTTCCTCTTTTACAATTGACTCATTTATTACAGTATCGACAGCTTTAACCATAATCTTATAAATATACTCAAGTTCCTCACTATTACGTTTTTTTACATTTTCAAGTGAAAGAATGTATAAACTTAAGTAGTGGATCCCTGCATCAAAAAAATCGAATAATCTTTTCTTAAGGTTTTCGTAGCCAATTAAGTGACCAAAGTTGATATCTAAGTTTCTTTTTTTTGCCCATCTACGATTACCATCGATTATCAGACCTATATGCTTAGGTAATCTGCCCTTTGCTATATTTTTTAATTCTTCTAAAGTGGTTACCATTTAAGTCATTGTAATAATGTATTCTTTTCAATATTAATATGAATATTAAAAATATTAAATTTATCTCAATTAAAATTGTTATTTTCATGGAATTCATTTATTATCGAAAAAATTAAAATCAGAAAGAGGATTTTAAGAAATCAATTTATTTATCGAATTCTCTGGAAGTAATCAGAAAGATAACCACAGATTGAGCCTATAATTAAAAATGAAAATGTTATAATAAATATTATATCGGATATAGTCACAATTGGTCTTGCTCTGTATATTCTCTTAGTCATAATATCCCTTAATAAAGCAAATAATCAAATTAAATATATAATTAGAAAAATCTTTTCTCTAACAAAAGTCTTACGAAAATAGTAACTCTCCCTTCCCCACTTATAAGAATTTGAACTGTTACAATTCGTAGCCTCATCAGAGAACTTATATAATATTATGACTTCTCCTTGAATAATATTTAATTAGATAAATTTTTGAAAGAATAAATATTATATAAAGAAAAAGAGAATAAAATAATATCTACATACTGAGAGATACACTTAATGCTTTCTAATGATTATTTATTTTCTAACATTGGAATCGATTCTGTAGCCTTTTATGCTCCAAGGTCATATGTCGATTTGCATGAACTTGCATTGGAGAGGAAAGTTGATCCTGAAAAATATGCTAAAGGACTCTTATCTAAAGAAATGAGAATTGTCGAGATTGATGAAGATATCATTTCTCTTGGATTAAAGGCAGGATATAATACATTATTAAGAGGTGATATCTCTCCTAAAAATATAGATGCTTTATTTGTAGGAACTGAGACAGAAGTATATGCAGCTAAGAGTATTTCGAATATTTTTGCTGAAATGTTAGAAATATCAGCCAATAGTCTAACACAAGATATTTATAATGCCTGTGCTGGAGGGACATTAGCAATTCTCAATGCAATTGCATTGGTAGAGAAAGAAATTATAAATAAAGCCCTTATTATAAGTACAGACATCTCCTCCTATCATCTTGGATCTCCAGGTGAACCAACACAAGGATCTGGTGCTATTGCTCTTGTTATATCAAAAAATCCTAGAATCGCTAAATTTAGTAAGAATTTTGGTAAGGTTTCAGGAAATGTTAATGATTTTTTTAGACCCCCTAATGATAAAAATGCGAGAGCCTTTGGTCAATATTCTCAAGAGGCATATATCAAGTTCCAACTTGGCGCTTATGATGATTTAATTCGGAATATCGGGGATTTTCACGCAGATTTTTACGCTTTTCATGCTCCTTATTCTAAATTACCCCTAAAAACAATGCAACAAATAATTCTGAAACGTTGGATAAAACATATAAATGAATTACCAAAATTTGAAAGAAAAAAGATTAGATCATCTATACTCGAGAAGCTTGATCATTTTCTACATGATGTAACTGTATTACCAGAATATCTTTATTTAAAATTAAAAGAAAGAGGATTTTCTTCACCTACTTTAGAGAGATTTTCATATTGGGTTAATTCTAATGTAAAAGAGCGAATACTCCCTCAACTAAATGTTCCAATGCACTTTGGAAATATGTATAATGCATCACTCTGGGCTCAGATTATATATCTTCTTGAAAATCATGCTCGTGCTTATGATACGATCTATTTTGGCTCTTATGGTTCAGGAGCTACTTGTATTTCAGGTCTTTTAAAAATTCAAGAGAGCTTTAATGAAATTATTCAAAAAGGACCGCAAATAAATGATTTCATTAAATTAAAAGAAAAAAAAAGTATTCAAGAATATGAATTGATTAAGAACGGGCACTCTAAACCAGAAATATTATTAGGTCGTATAGTTGAACATGAGCAAAATAATAATAGAGGATTTACACTTCATTTCTGCGATGAAGGATGTCTTATCCCCAACATAAAAGGATTAAACCATTGCCCTAAAGGCCATTCAGGATATCATGAAAGGTTTTTCCCGCTCTTTGCAAGGTTAGATACTGATCCGATTCCTCAATCTGATATTAATAACCTAAAATATTTAAAAGAAGGATTAGTAAGAGTAGCTAAAAACGTAAAGAAAGGTAATACTTTAGAATATGAAATACGAAGAGTTGAAAATGAAACCGAGGGAAATATTAATTCAAAAGGATTATTAAATTGGAGCCCAATCTATATTCCAATTCCAGAAAAATATTTAATAAAGAGAGATTATCAAATCAAAGACATTACTTTATCTCCTCTGGAATAGAATTACTCCATTAAAATATTTTAGTAATTAATTATTCCTAACTCAGCATCTATACTTATTTTTTTATCATTAGGAATCTTATTGATATCAATATTATCCATCATCGGTATTCCAGAGATAATTGCTCCAACTGCTACAATCGGATCAGCTTTTTGAGTTAAAAATGCAATTGGTGCTTTTTCATTTTTAAACAATTGGTAGATCACATACGAACCCACAGTTGATCCTTTTCCAAAAGGAAAGGCAAAAATTTTTCCTTTTATAGATTTTCCTTTTAATGGGTGTCTCTCTGCCATAATTTGACCAGTTTTTGGATCAATATCACCTAAAAAGGATATTGGTTCATAGCTTATCATCGATTTGCCAGTAGCTATTCCTGCAACAATACATCTACCTTCTATTTTCATTTAAAAGAACCTCCCGTGATTTTAAAACACTTTTGATCTTGGATAAGTTTTGTGTATAATGAGCAGCTTTACTAGAATCAGTAGCTAAACATCCTATTCCCATCTCTTCTAAAGGTGAGACAACCATACAGGTATCTGAAAAAATTTTCACATTAGATGGAAGATTCGGGAATAGTTTCTTTATTTTTTTAGATGTAAAAATCCAAACTTCTTTTTCTGTTTTTATATTTTGAAGTATACTGTTAATTTCTTCATATGAGCAATGCGGACATCCAAAAGTAATAATATCTGGTTCAGAACCATTAGTCAATTTTTCCTGTACTTTGGTTAAATCTTTTCTAGATACTTCAAATACTTCAGGATTATCAGTTATTCTAAATTCAGGAGTGATACCTTGGATCATAAACATTGCTACACCACCACTAGCGGCTGCCCCAGCACCTAAAGCTTTTAATTGAACCCATGAAGCTTTTTTAATACCTTTGATTACAGGAATTTTATCATCTGAGAGTTTCCCAATATGATATCCTAGAAGTGAGAATTCTAAATTATTTAATTCAAAATCAACATTGAAAACGATTTGTCCTATTCTATTTTCATCCAAGTGTAAACCATAATTAGGTGTTTTTCCTATAATTGCAGCGGATAAAGCGCTTGGACCTCCCTCCCGGTTCGTCATTGCTCCAAGAACAGAATTGGCAAAGATTACAGCTGAAGATTCTGACCATGCTATATGAGTACCTTTATTTGGAACAAGATTATTATGGTATGGTGTACAAGTACAGCTTTGTTTGATCCCCATAGATGTTAAAGCTTTTATTATACTAAGTTGTTTCTCTGCAAATTCTTTAGGAAATCCTAATTCATTCCACTCTTCTAAATCCATACCAGCAGGATTCATCCAACTTTCAACAGTGACTTGAACATTGCTATTAGCCCAATCTTCTAAAAATTCCAAACCAGCATCACCTATCGTTTTATATGAAACACCTGCAATTTGAGTTGATTCAATATTGATTAATTTATCTGCATTAAAAATATCTCCAAGGGTCACAAGGATTCTCATTGCCTTTGCTTTAATTTCTCCAAATTCTCCTTTTAGTGTTTTCTCCTCTTCTTTAGTTAAATACACTAAAATTTCACCCTATTATAACCTTCATTGTTTTCTAATGGTTTGGTTGCATCGATCCCCCATTTACATGTAATGCTGTTTTTAGATGAAGGATCTAATGAAGAGCCTTTTGAATTTGGAATAAGTAAAATATCTTTATCTGGTTGAACTCTTGTTGCTACAGCCCATTCGACATCATCAGAGTTATAAATATTGATATCTTCATCAACAACTATCACTCTTTTTAAACTGGGATGAGCTGCTAAGGCGGCAAGAATGGTGTTTTTAGCATCTCCTTCCGTCCTTTTTTTAATTTGTACAACAGCATGGAACCAAGAATTACCTCCTGTAGTTAATATAACGTTTTTTACAGTACTAACTGTATTAGATATAAATGTAAACATTCGTGGTTCCTGTGGTACACCCATTAATATCTTGTGTTCCTTTGCTCCAGGTAAAATGGTTCTGAAAATTGGATTATTTTTAAAATAGAGTTTGTCAATTTCTAAGATTGGTTGTGATCTAATTATATCAGCAGTTCCTGTTAAATCAACAAACGGACCCTCATCAGCCATTTCTTTAGTAATTCTTCCTTCAAATACAAATTCAGCATTAAATGGTACAAGTAAACCATTTGATAATCTAAAAATCTTGAGATCTTTTAAAAATGTTGAAGCTAAAGAAAGTTCATCCAATTGTGGCGCTGAAAACGAAGCACAAATTTCAATTGCAGGATGAACACCACATACAATTGCAATTTCTAATTCTATATCATGTTCCATTGCATTAAGATAAGCCTTATCAAGATGTCTTTGAGGTACAATTCTTATCGCAAATTTATTAGCACCAAGATACATTAATCTATGAAATGACATGTTCTGGCGATCTTCATCAGGAAACTTTACAATTATGATACTAGACGTAACATACTTCTTATCCCCATAAAAATTTATCATTGGAATATATTTTTCTAAGTCTGTATTTTGATTTACATCAATTTTATTGGCTAGAAACTCTGCTTTATCGATTTTACTGGGTTTTTTTAATTTATCTAATTTATCTGTGATGAAACTAATAATTTGATCCTTTTTAATTCCAAGAGCAGTAGCAAATAATTCTCTGTTACTTATTAATCCAGAAGCAATAGGAAAATTGTAATTTTTTAGTTTATATAATGTAGGTACTTCCTTATCTTTACTTATTTGTTTACTTATTTGATTTGTGGATATTACCTCTTCACATTTTTTAACATCAATTTGATTTAGATAATTTCTCATTTATGTTCCTCCAAAAATTCATCAACAATTTTATTTGAGTTATCAATAAGCTTCTGAATATCATCCTTGCTAGCATTTTCGATATGTAAACCTACAATAAATACAATAGTCTTTTTAAGACTTTTTGCCACTTTTTCTGCTAATGGTTTTGCCACATCACCATCTTTATGACCATACGCACTGATTAAACTTGTACTCGCAGTTTGTTTATAAGGAATAGCCATTGCAACAGCTCCAACATGATATTTTTCTCCACCCTTTAATATTAAAACTAAATCATTCCCCATCTCATAACTATCTAACTGAACCTCCCACTTATTCATCTCCCCACCTCTTTATTTTACTTTCTAATCCAATTTGATCAAGAATCCTACCTACTGTATGATTAATAAGTTCTGCAACAGATGTTGGTTTAATGTAATAGGAAGGAACTGGTGGTGCTATTACAACACCCAATCTTGCTAATTTAAGCATATTTTCTAAATGTATGGGACTTAAAGGGCTTTCTCTTACAATAAGAATAAGTTTTCGTTTTTCTTTTATCGTCACATCTGCAACTCTGGTAATTAAATTGTCAGAATAACCATTAGCAATAGCTGCTAATGTTTTCATAGTACAAGGGACGATGATCATAGCCTCAATTTTATGCGATCCACTCGCAGGTGGAGCTGTTAAATCATCCACATCATAGTAGTGAGTAGCTAATTGGTGAAGGTCACTTATACTTAAGTTAGATTCAGTAGAAAGAACTTGTTCAGCTGCTCTAGAAATGACTAATTCAGTATCAATATTTTTTTCTTTTAAAACATTTAATAATTTAACAGCAATTGTTATACCTGAGGCACCAGTTATCGCAATAAGGATCAAAATTCTCACAGATTATTAATTGTAAATTTAAATTTCATATAAGTATTAATTAATTAAGAATAATAATTATTTTTTGTATTAATTCTAAAGATGTTTAATAAATAATCCTTATCTAAGATAAAATTACTTGTTTAAAATGAATGAATATAGTTCTGAAATTTCAGGGTTTTATAAATTATCGATGAAAGAACGTAGAAATTTATTGGCGGCACTCGTTAAACTTAATGAAAGTAATTTGAAAATATTAGAGAATTTAGGATATTTTACAGAAACCCAAATTGATACGTTAATAGAAAATGTAATTGGTTCTTTTCAATTACCAATAGGAATTGCTACAAATTTTAAAGTAAATAATAGAGATTATATAATTCCTATGGTCACTGAAGAACCATCTGTTATTGCAGCAGCATCGAAAGCAGCTAAAATTGCTCGAAAACACGGCGGTTTTCGATCAGAAGAAGTAAGATCCGTTATGATTTCTCAAATTCAAATAACTAACTTAAAAAATTTTGAATTGGCTAAAGAAAAATTAGATAAAAACAAGCAAGAAATATTAAAAATAGCGAATGAACAAGATCCTTTCTTAATAGAGTTAGGTGGAGGAGCATTTGATTATGAAGTTCGAGAGTTAGATACAAGAAAAGGAAGGATGTTAATAATACATTTATTAGTTGATGTTTTAGATGCGATGGGCGCGAATGTAGTCAATACTATGGCAGAAAGTATTAGTCCATATATTGAAGAAATTTCGGAAGGTAAAGTATATCTTAGGATTGTATCCAATTTAGCAACTCATCGAATTGCGAAAAGTAAGGCAACTTTTGATAAGGAATTATTAGGTGGAGAAGAAGTAGTAGAAGGAATATTAAACGCATACGAATTTGCACTATCTGATCCCTATAGAGCAACTACTCACAATAAAGGTATAATGAACGGGATTGTAGCATTAACTTTAGCAACGGGAAATGATTCTCGTGCAATTGAAGCTGGAGCTCATGCTTATGCATCAATAAAGGGAAAATATTCTCCATTGACTAGATTTACTAAAGATTCCGGAGGAAACCTTATAGGAGAAATAGAAATTCCATTATCATTAGGTATAATTGGTGGAATGACAAAAATCCATCCAATGGCGAGCTTATCTTTAAAAATACTAGGGGTTAGAACCGCAAATGAACTTTCTCAAGTAGCAGCAGCTCTAGGTCTTGCTCAAAACGTCGCAGCTTTAAGGGCTCTAGCTTCAGAAGGAATTCAAAAAGGACACATGGTTCTTCATTCTCGTAATATTGCTAAATTAGCAGGTGTTCCTGATGAATTGGTTGAAAAAATAGCAAATATTTTAGTAAAGGATAAAAAAATTAGAATTGATTATGCTAAACAAATTTTAAAAAGAATAAAAAAAAATGAGTAAGTTAATCTAATGAAATTTGTTCGCACTAGTGCACCTGGTAAATGCATTTTATTTGGTGAACATGCTGTAGTTTATGGTTATCCAGCAATAGCTATGGCAATATCCTTAAAATCTACCTGTATTATAGAAGAATTAACTGAAGAAAAAATAGAATTAGTATTTCAAAATTATGATCAAAAATATGAGTTTAAAGATTTAACTGACTTAATTAAGAAATTACCCTCTCAATTTAAGCAAATAAGTTATATATTTAAAATTATTCATGATAGATTTAATTGTCAAATTAGCAATATCAAATTAACAATATCTTCAATTCTATTTCCAAGCTCTGGCTTAGGATCATCAGCATCAATTGCTGTAGCTTTAGTCATGGCTTTTAATAACTATTACAATTGGGAATTAGAAAAAGTTGATATCTCAGAATTAGCATTTGAAATGGAAAAAATAGTGCACGGAACGCCTTCAGGTATAGACAATACAATTTGTACGTTTGGAAATGTAATTTTTTTTCAAGATAAAAGTTTTCGTTATATAGAAGTCCCTGATGACTTTAAGATTTTAATTACGTATACAAATATTGGCCACAACACAAAATTAGCCATTGAACAATTAAAAGGACTTAAAAAAAAAGAACCGTTGCTTTGTGATAATATATTTAAAGAAATAGGTTTTTACACAGAGAAGGCGGAGTTAGAGTTAAAAAATGGCAATTTGAATGAATTAGGGATCTTGATGAATAATAATCAAAAGCTTTTGGCTACTTTAAACTTATCAAATAATGCAATTTCTAAAATTATTGATATCGCAATAAAGAATGGAGCTTATGGTTCGAAAATTACAGGTGCGGGATTAGGAGGATGTGTAATTTCAATTGGAGATGAAGATATATTAGAAATAATTTCTCAAATCTTGTATGAAAAAGGTTATAAA
>JBHLRA010000054.1:0-15685 GCA_048883045.1 Candidatus Thorarchaeota archaeon
GGACTTCCATTTAAGGTGGATGTTGTGGGAGAAATAGCCTACGTAGCAAATAGAATGGTAGGTTTAGAGATTCTTAATATAAGTGATCCATCAAACCCTTTTAAAATAGATGAATACATTGGAAGCGCTGCTGCTTATGATGTCCAGGTGATTGGAGATATCGCATATCTAGCAGATTGGTCAATGGGATTAGTAATTTTGAATGTAAGTGATCCTTCCAATGTCAAACTTATAACTCATTTTGACATTACAGGGGCTTGTATTCATGTAAGTGTGTTGAATGACCTTGCATTTATATCAGATCATCATTCAGAATTTACTAGTTTGAGAGTTATTAATATAAGTGATCCTACATATCCTGTTCAAATTGGGAGTCATACTCCTAGTGGAGTGGACTATTGGAATCCCTATACTTATGGTAATTATGTATATGTCGGTAATCATGGCATGTGGGGAGGAGAATTAAGAATATTAGATGTGTCTAATCCTTCTCAGATTGTTCAAGCAGGTGTTTATGATGAACAAAGTAATATTCATGGTGTTTTTGTGAATGGAACAAGAGCATTTTTAGCAGATTATGAAAAGGGTTTAATAGTTGTTGATGTGAGTAATCCATCGAATCCAAGAAGGGTTGCTCGATTTATGGATGGTGGTCATGCAATTGATGTTTATGTTATTGATGATATTGCGTATATTGCTGATAAGGAACATGGATTAGAGATCATAAGAATACTAACGTAATAACTAATGATCACTAGTTTATTTTTTAAAAACTTTAAAAAATAAGCCCAAGGTATATATGACGCTAATTATTTAATTTATTAATGAAGACAAAAATGGAAAAAGACGACATTGTGTCGTGCCAGTCCACTAATAATCCCAGCGAGTGGAAGGGAAGAACAATAGAAATTGAT
Organism: Candidatus Thorarchaeota archaeon; assembly: GCA_048883045.1. Taxonomy (GTDB): domain Archaea; phylum Asgardarchaeota; class Lokiarchaeia; order Sigyniarchaeales; family SOKP01; genus Loki-b32. The sequence continues at coordinate 915 of JBHLRA010000054.1, forward strand.
GACGCTGGGACCGGAGATCTTGTCGGAGATGCCTTCATTGGCTTTCGAGACACGGAAACTGGAAAGATATTATTTCAATCGGTACCCGTGGGGCTCTATAATGAAGAAAACAAAGATGATGATCGTCCGAAAAAACATATTGTAAAAATTGTAATTAAGGCTCTCAGAGAGCTTAAACACAGCAAAAACGATAGAATTCTTCTATGTAGGGGAAATTGTTTCGATCTTGTAAGAGAATATTTTAACGAAAATGAAATTTACTATGAACCTGCGATTATTGAAGGAGAACTCCAAGATGCTGTGGAAGGTAGATTTATTCAACACCTTAAAAAACTCGGAGTGAATTCTAGTAATCTTACAAGAGAATCAGGTATCCAAAGATACTTCATCTTATTCAATTGGGTATGCCGAGATTTTCCAAATAGAGAACGGTTTGTTAAAACTGGTTTTCCATCTTGGGAGAAAAAATGGCGAAAAATTGCAATGAAGAGATATCAGAATTCTAAAAGAGCTAAGACTCGTAAAAGAGAAGAAATTAAGAGAAGAGCAAATATGATATATAATCTTGCATTTGAGAAACCTATTTCTGTAAGAAAAATTACTTCTAAGAGTCAATAAATTACAAAATTTTTATTGTTTCTTTTATAGTTAAAATTATTTCAGCAAAGAACTATTTTTAATAATATATAATGTATTCTATTTTGTAGTTGCAAGTGAAGTATAGAATTGGAAAGAATCGTTGTTTTCATAGATAATAGTAATATTTTCAAGGGATTTAGAAAATATAACATGAAGGCGGATTATGATTTATTGAAAAAGATCATAGTTGGTGATCGAAAATTAAAGGAAATTTGCTTATATGAAGGTGTTGTGTATCCAATAAGTCCAGAGAAGAAGAGATGGTATGAAGAGTTGAGCAATCGAAGTGGGTATGTAATTAAAGCGAGTTTTGATAAAATAGCTTCAAGTGGAGTTATTGAAAAGAAAGTTGATATTAATATAGCAATTGATGTTATCTCATTTGCTTATGAAGATATATACGATACAGCAGTATTGGTATCAGGGGATGGTGATTTTGTTCCAATTGTCAAGAAAGTGAAAGAGCTGGATAAAAATGTGGAAATATGGGCATTTAAATACTCATTAGCTAATGCTTTAAGGGATACTCTCGAACCAATAAATATTCATTACCTTGATGATATTTTAAATGAAATAAAGATGTAATATTACAAAAAACAAACATATTTTACATTTTATTAGAATTAAATACAATCAATTATGTAATGATTTAGTATCATAGAATAAAATAATAAAGATATTAACATAACTTCTTAATACTTATAAAAAGCCCTTTTTTATCTAATTTTTTTAATAAAGTAATTGTCACTATAGAAATCAATCAGGTAAGTATAAAAAAATTATATCCTGGAATGGAAGTTGAAGCTGAAGTACTTTTTATCACAGTTATACTTCTCATTCCTATGTTGCCTGCTTTATCTGCTTTATCTTGAGCAATAATCTCATTAACATGAGAATTTTTTAAATTATGTTTTAATTGACTTAGAAACTATGAATATTGAACGAAAAATAGCTGAAAAGACAATTACTAAGGGAAACAAATAAATTTTATCGATACATCTTTTATTATAATATTTTAAAAGTTGTTTTCTTTAATTCAAATAAGTATTGGAAAAAGAGGGCACAATTTGAAAAAAAAAAGATTGTATTTCTTACTTTACATTACTTTTATAGTAGTACTTGGATTTCCAGAATTTATACCTGAATCTAGAGCTGATGTAGTTATGATTAGTAGTGGGGGAGTGGGGAATTTTCTTCCTGAAGAAAATTCTAATTTATCAATGACAAATGCAAGCGTTATGTTCAATATTGATGCGGTATATTATCGTAGAAATATAACTCTTGAATTTAATGGAAATTATACCATATACAATCCTGGTGAAATCAAGAATGTTATCCTTGTAGCTCCCTTTTCAACAGAATTTAAAAATTTAGAAACCACATGCGAAATAAAGGTTAATAATACTCCAATTTCCTTTGGATTTCTTGACTATAATTTTACAGATAGTCCATGGGAGGAATATTTAGACTGGCATTATATGGGACGTAGGAAATTCATAACTATCAATATTACATTTCCTGCTAATAACTCTATTACAATTGAATATAGTTTTAATGCTTATATAGAGGTTTTTGAAAATGATGATGCTTTAGAAATTTTTTATGATGTTGGAACATCTCGCGCTTGGAATGGAACAATAACAGAACGAGTTGAATTTAAAGTATATGGAAAGGCCCCAGATTCATATTCAAAATATAGGAAGGATAGTTTCGAATACAATTGCACGATTTCTGATATTGAAGACGGTTTAAGTTATGTTTGGGAATGGAAAAATGAGATTATTAATGCTGGAAGCGTATATATCTCTTTTTCTTGGTATATGGGGCGAATACCTTTTATTTTGGTAATTATTCTAATATATGGAGGCCTTGCTGCGTTTTGTATAATTCTATTACTCCTATTACTCCTTTGGCGTAAAAAAAAAAGGGTTAAACAAAATTTTTTTTAATTCTCTTTAGAAATTTTTCTATTGTTTTTTGTTACTTTACTTTATAGATTATAGAGTTTAATTTGAGTTATTACAGGTTATTTCTCTCTTATTCTTTCTTAATCATTTCAAGTTCAGATTCAACGCCCAGTAAATTTGCAACTTCGACTAATGCTTTCCATTCTGAATGAACGTTTTCAGCTTCCCGAATTTTACCTTGGGATACCAATAGTTTATGTAAATTGGCTTTAGAATCCACAAGTCTGACAAACATTGCCAATATGTCTCCTTTATCCTCAGAATTTACATAAGATCTCAAGACATCAATCATTTGAGTATCTTCTTTAGTGGTAGGAGCTAAATTTGTGAGCTTTTCACGGATTTCAGATAGTATTTTTTGATTATCTTCAAGTAATTTTGTTTGTACTAAACTAACATTAATCGCATCAGAATAAGTATCTACTCCTAAATTTTCTTTAATTTCGTCTAACTTCTTTTTTACACTTTCATTTATTTCTATTGTTGGACTCATTTTACTATATAATTATGGGGCAATGAAGTATATAAATTTAAATAATAAGCAAAGGTGATAGAATATTAAATGAATGAGGATTTAAATAATGAACGAGACAAATCTTCAAAAAGGGTTTAAACTTTTAAAAATTGGCGGTGCGATTTATTTAATCACGGTAATCTTGTTATTAGTATTATGGGGTTTAGATATACAAAGTATAACTTACTTCGCTTTTCTTCTTTTACTCCTCCTTCCAGGATTGAAAATACTCTATAAAGAATATTCTCTCAAAAATCGTGGACTTCTCTTAATAATCGTTGGTATTATATCTTATTTCCTTGAATTTCTAAGAATAATTTTTGTAGATAATGGTAGGTTTTTTCTTTATGCTGGACACAATATTATATTTTTAACCCTAATTCTCATCATTCCTGGTATTTTATATATATATCTTGATTCATTTAGAGAAGATTTAGTAAAAATAAAAAAAATTTTCTTTGTTCTTAAATATTACATGAGTTTAGTGGGAATAACATTTATTACATCTCTAGTATTGTTTGGATTTGGTTATCCTGGTCAATATTATATTAATAGCAGGTTTTGGATTAATTTAAATTTAGCTTTCATAGTTGCAATGCTGTTTACAGGGGCTATATTTATTCGTGGTCAATTATTTCGGAATGAATGGTTCGGAGAGACCTTAGCCACAACGATCTCCACTATTGTTATCTTAATAGTTATAATTTGTAGTTTTATAGTAATCTATAGCCAAATCTTTCCACTCAATATGGTTCCAGAACCTTAAAAAATAAAAGAAAAATGACTCAATATTTAACATTCTGCATTAGTTTAGGAATATAAGACTATAACGACAAATTTAAAGTGCAAATCGATTCGTTTTCGCGACAATTCTAATAGATAATTATTCTGTTAGATATATAATAATTAATTGGGTATCTCAATAAAGATGCCAAGTTTATACAAATTCAGAAAAATATTTATGAAAAATGAGAAATTTATATGCTGAGATTTTCATATTAAATCTAGAACTATATGAATATTAGGTTTGGATGAGCATGATCGTAATATTATCACATTTTCATACTAAAATTGGTCCCTCTATCTTTTATTCCTTTCCACAATCTCAGATCGACAAGGAAATCTTAGATAGAATATGTGATGTTATGGATCAACCAAAACAAGAAGAATTAATAATCCAAACATTCGAAAATGTCAAATTCTTGAATTATTATTTTCATGTAGAATCAGAATGGGCTCGAGGTAAAGAAGAAATGGTAATGGTTTCAATTTTGATTAACCAACAAATTTCTCCTGAGATTGAGCAGACTATTTCTCAGATATGCAAGAAATTCTCAGAAAAATTACAGTCAAACAAAGAAGTTTTTACAGGATTCCATATAAAGGAACTTGATAACTTTAATGAAAGTGATAGAGATGTTATAATAAAAAACGATTCGATAATTAAGGAACGAGTCCAAGATTTATATTGGGAGATATTGGAGGACACACGAAAGAAAACAGAACAAGAAAAAATTACATTGTTATTAAATGACCGTTATATTTTTGAATCCTTAGAGGAAATGTCAAGAGAGTTGAAAACCATAAGTAGGGAGATTAGTTTAGAAAAGGAGTCACTAAAAGAGAATTCTAATATAAGCAATGCAATTTCAAATTTAAATCGCATAATTGAGGATTTAAATGAAGGATATATGGAAAAAATGACAGGGATTGATATTGAGGATGAAATAGGTTTGCTAGCAGCTGATGAAGGATTAAATGTTGATATTCAAAAAAGCAAGGAAGAATTAATGCGGGTTTTAGAAGAAGAAGTTACTAGGAAAAAAGAAGAAGATGAAGAAGAACAATAAAACATTGGAATATTATTTTCTTTTAAATTCTTCTAAATTATCTGGTGGCCATGCTCGAGGTGTTTTACCACCTTTTATATATCTAAAATCACATAATGGAGCACCATTTCCAATTGTCTGAGTACGTTTTAAGCCATATCCATACTCTCGGGCTCGAGCATAATCGGCGATACATACAATTGGCATAAAATGCTCTGCTTCTTGACTTTTATATAACTTATGTACACCACATTCAGTATAATCTACTCCAAATGTAAAGGTTTTAGCATCACCTTCAACAAAATCAAACACCCAATCTCCAGGATATTTACGTAATTTTGAAGTTTTTGCATGTTCTTTTTCTCTTTTAAAATATTCTTCTGAAAAAATATCATCCACTTGAGGCATCATCTTATAGAAAGTCTCAAATAACTCATATGTTAATTTACCAATCTCATTTAAATCAAGCCCTTCCTTTTCAAAAATTTGAAGAAGTGGTAAGAGGAATGTAGCATTGATAAGTTCATTAGTTAAGCGATTATCATTACCTCCAATATAGGGAATTTTAGGAAGGAGTGTTTCAAATTGCTTATGTGTTCTTATAGAAATTTCCTTAAATTTTTCTTCGCCGAATTTTCCTATAAGTATTTGAGATGATAATTTAAGTACTGCATCAAAAGTCCTCATCAAGGTTCTTTTTTTCTTAATATAATAATTGATTTCTTTTTCTTCAGTCATTTTTATTTTCAACCTTAAAATTAAATTAAAGTAATTGAATATGGTTTGAAATAAAAATGGATTAATAAATTTTAATAAAAAAAAGAATTTTTAATAATTTCCATAAAAAAAAAGATTAGTAATGAGTAAAACCATAACCAAATGCAATAAATATGATTAAACCCATTGTTAGGCACATAAATCCATAGATATAATAGGCTCTGAGGTACTTATCACTTAAAAACATTAAATCTGTCATATACCAACTTACGCATCCTCCGATACCCCAGAATAATATATCGGTTATAATATTTGCCCCACTATCGAATTTAACTTTTATATTTACTAAATAAAGGACTGTATTCTCAAAAATCTCCCATATTCCTGCAATAATGAAAATAATTACCCAATACAGTACAAAGCTTTTGAATTCTGGTTCATTAATTGGATCCTTTGGAGCACCAGTTCTATTTTTAACTATCCACCCAATAGTAAAAGCAACAACGAAGAGTGAGACACCCCAAAGGAAATGTGCTAATGACCAATAGTCAAGAGAAGCAATAGAAAGTTCTGGTTCATTAAATGCAATTATAGGAACATTAAGATATGCCGCTATAACAGCAGTAATAATCACAGCTATCAATAATCCTAGCATTATTAAAAGAGGTATAGTTCTCTTTTCCATACTTAACACCATTTAATTATTTTGATTTAATTTTTAGTAACATCGAATAAGATACCTTAAAATTTATAACTTAAGTTTTCATTAAAATTGAATTGCTAGAAAAGGAATAGACACGCTTAATCATTAAAAAGCTAAATATTTTTATAAAAACGGATTATATTGCTTATTTCTCTTCTCTACATATTGTTGATGGTACTCTTCAGCTTCCCAAAAATCTGAAGCAGGGACTATTTGGGTTACTATTGGTCTTTTAAAACGTTTAGATGCTTCCATTTTAGCTTTAGACATTTCTGCTTTTTTCTTTTGATCTAAATCTAAATAAAAAATTGCTGAGCGATATTGTGTGCCCACATCAGGTCCTTGTCGATTTAATGTAGTTGGATCATGAATAGACCAGAATACGTCCAAAAGCTCATCATATGATATTTTGGATGGATCATATGTAATTTCTACAGCTTCAGCATGACCTGTTTTATGAGAACATACGTCCTTATATGTAGGATTTGAAAACGAGCCGCCAACGTAGCCTACGCGTGTGGAAATAATCCCGTCTAATTTACGAAAATTAGCTTCTACACCCCAGAAGCAGCCAGCAGCAAAAATAGCTTTTTGAACATTCATATGTTTAGTAGAAAAATTAAAAAGTTAAATCTAGGGCTAATTTTCTATAAATTTGAGATGATTATTGTATTTTTTTTATAAGCAAGGAGAAAGAATGTTTTTAATGTATATAAGGCGTACATTATAATACTCACAATTATTTGTGAAATGTATGGAATCAAAAGTAACTGAAGATAAATGGAAAAAAAAGTTAACGAAAGAGCAGTATAAAGTTCTTCGCGAGAAAGGTACCGAACCACCATTTACGGGAAAGTTTGTAGATCATCATGAAAAGGGAATATATAAATGTGCAGGATGTGGTACTCCCTTATTTTCTTCCAATGATAAATTTAATTCTGGAACAGGATGGCCCAGTTTCTATGAACCGATAAATAAAGATGATATCGAAGAAAAAAGAGATACTAGCCACGGAATGATTCGTACCGAAATACTTTGTAAAAATTGTGGCGGACATCTTGGGCATGTTTTTGATGATGTTCCAAAAAATAAAGGATGTCGTTATTGTGTCAATTCGATTTCTCTGGATTTTGATAAGAAGTAATTAATTATTTATATTAATGCAATGATGGTAGAAAAGATAAAAGAAAAGTTAGGAGAAAAATTTAGCCGTGATGCTGATTTCTTAGACTTAATAATTGATGATCTAAAATTAGATAAAAAATCAAAAATCTTAGATATAGGTACTGGTTGGGGTTTTATGGCAATCACTCTTGCTCTTCATGATTATGAAGTTATTACTGGTGAACCTGAAGGAGCGAAATGGGCAGATTGGAGATCAAGAGCTGAATCAGTTAATGTAGAGGATAAAATTACTTTTAAGCCATTTAATGCGGAGAATTTACCTTTTGGAGATTCGTCCTTTAATGCTGTATTTCTTTATACTTCGCTTCATCATATTAATAATAAATCTCGTGCTATAAGTGAGATATTGCGCGTCCTGAAGTATGATGGTTATTTAATAATAATTGAATTAACAGAAGAGGGCGTTGAAAAAATAAGAAGAAGACACATTTCTCATCCTAATGCCATTGATCCAAGAGAATTTACGAAAAAATTTGATCTTGAAGCAAGAACAATGCAAAATAAGTTTCTTAATGCATATATTTATAAAAAAAGGTCATAACGTAACAATTCATTTTTAATAATTCTTCTTATACATAACGTTATTGTATAATGTAATTATGGCACCGAATAAGATTAATATAAAGATGTATATTGATTCTTACACTAAATAAAATCTTAAAAATAATAAAATGAGTGAATTTCAAAAACCGAGAGTCTTAATTAGTAAATGTATTGAATTTGACTATTGTAGATGGAATGGCAATATAATACGTAGTCCTTTCATTAAAATTCTAAAACATTATGTAGATTTTATTCCAGTGTGCCCAGAAGTAGAAATTGGATTAGGAGTACCTAGAGATCCAGTAAGATTAGTACTTGATAAAGTTGAATTACGTATGATGCAACCCGCTTCAAATAAAGATTTTACAAACTCAATGAATACATTTGCAGATAATTTTTTAAGCTCTATTAGTGAAGTGGATGGTTTTATTTTAAAATCAAAATCCCCATCCTGTGGTCTTTTCAATACCAAATATTATCAAGCAACAACCAAAGGAGCCCCAAAACTTCAAGAAGGACCAGGACTTTTTGGAAAAAAAGCTGTAGAAATGTTTCCAAATAAAGCTATAGAGACTGAAGGACGATTAACTAATTTTAGAATCAGAGAACACTGGCTGATCAAACTATTCATCTTAGCAGATTGGCGAAACTTAAAAAGCTCTCGATCTACGCATGAATTAGTTAAGTTTCATACAAAAAATAAATTTGTTTTTATGGCATATAATCAAAATATAATGAGAGAATTAGGAAAAATTGTAGCTAATCCTGAAAAGTTGGATTTTAACGATTTAGCACATAAATATGAACTGAAACTTCTTGATTTATTAAGAATCCCTCCAGAATATACTGCTCACATAAATGTTTTAATGCATGCACTTGGATATTTTAAGAAAATCCTTAATCACGACGAAAAATCCTTTTTCCTTGATGAATTGGATAAATATCGAACAGGATGGATACCTTTATTTGTTTTGCAAAATCTTTTAAATTCTTGGATCATAAGATTTGATGAGAAATATCTACGAAAACAAACGTATTTTAATCCATATCCAGAAGAACTAATGAATTTTGATTTATTGGATACATGGAGAGGTAGATCTTATTGGATATAAATTTCTTTATAGTTTTAATATAGGGAATTGATAAAAAATGAAGATGGGAATGAAATTGCTAGGTTTAATTGGAGGAATGAGTTGGGAAAATACTATTGAATATTATCGTATACTTAACGAAATGGTAAAAAATAAATTGCATGGATGGAATTCAGCTAAAATTTTAGTATATTCCCTTAATTTTGAAGAAATCCTTTCTTTGCAGAATCAAAATAAATGGGATACTATTGCTGAAATTATGATCGAGATTAGTAAGAAACTAGAATTAGCTGGTAGTTCCGCAATTATATTATGCTCAAATACAATGCACAAGATTGCTGATAAGATTCAAGAAGAAATCACAATCCCTTTAATTCACGTAGTGGATGTAACCGCTCAAGCAATAAAATCAAAAGGTATTAATAAAGTTGGTTTATTAGGCACAAAATTTACAATGGAAGGCACTTTTTATAAAGAAAAGATGGTGAAAAAATACAATATAGAAACGATTATCCCAGATCAAGAAGAAAGAGATTACATACATAATGTAATTTATAACGAATTAGCACAGGGATTACTTTTAGATTCAACTAAAAAAAGAATGCTCAAAATTATTGAAAATCTTATCCTTCAGGGTGCCCAAGGAATTATTTTTGGCTGTACAGAGATCCCTTTATTGATAAAAAAGGAGGATGTTGCTATTCCTGTTTTTGATACTTTAAAAATTCATTTAAGTGCTGCTCTGGATTTTGCATTAACCAACTAATAATAGACTAGATTTTCTCATATTTTATAGGTGAAAAACAACAAGCTTACGATTTCATTTAATTTGTATTCCATTCGGAAAAACCGAGAATACTTCCACATAATGGACAGTACCACATCTTTTTTCTCCTTGTATATTCACCTTTAAATCCTCGGTATTTTTTACGTCCTTTTTTATCTATTTCAGTTGCATAAAAATCATTGATATGAAGTTCTTTTTTGCAATATGGGCATCTTGGTTTTATATGAGAAGTAGAATTGAAATCATATTTACAGCTAGGACATATTTGTTGATTAAGATCAAGATCTAGTCCACATTTCCAACAACCTTTGAGAAACATGAGTTATCAAATTTAATTATTTAAGATTTGAATTTCAATTTGTTATGATAAAGAATAAAGCTTTTGGTACTTATATAGATTTCAATTGAATTAGTTCCGTAATGCAGATTCCTTAAATTTGTATAGATTTTTTAATGTAAAAAGTTTTTAATTTTAATGATGGAATATAAATAAAACAAATAAAAAATTATGTCTGACGAAGAACTTCGAGATCGAATCAATAAAATTGCAGTGGAAATTGAAAACCTTGAAGTAACTGCCAAGAAAAAAGAAGAATACGTAAGAAATAGAATTAGTGCGGAATTTGATCCCAAAATTCGAGAAGTCGAATCCAAGTTGGAGAGAGAACAATCAATACTAGATCAAATTTTAAAAAACATCGAAGAATTACAAGAAAACAAGAAAAATAAGATAAATATTGTAAAAGATTTAGAACAAGAATTAAATGCTTTGAAAAAAGAGAAGGAAAAGTACACTACGGAACAATGTAGAGCAATTTCCAAAGAAAAGAAAATGAAAACTAAAATAATTGATCGGAATATTAAGTTACTAGAAAAAGAGTTAAAATCACCAGATAAGAAATAACCTACCAATAATATCCTACTCCAAATGTTAAGTTTTTAATAGAATTGCTGCTAGTAATTTTTAAAATATTAATTTAAACCTTTTATGTTTATTTAATCTATTTTCTTTATGAATAATCAATTTGAAAATTATGGAGAGAATTTTCAGCAAAAATCTAAGTATATTCGAAATAATTTACCAAGACACCAATTAGATTGGTCAAAAAAGCCTGATTCATTTAAGACATATTCAAATGTGAAAAAAAGAATTAAATTGCCTGATCCTGAATTCGATATGAAAATTAACTTTTGGAGAGTTATTTTAAATAGACAATCCATACGTAACTTTAAAAATGAGCCTATTTCTCTCGGACAACTTAGTCTTTTACTGTTTGGAATGACGGGATTGACTCGTATTTATCCTCAAGTTGCGTTTAGAACAGTACCATCAGCGGGTGGGTTATATCCAATAGAAGTATATCCCACAATCAATAATGTAGAGAATTGTCAACAAGGAATTTATCATTATAACATCAAAGATCATAGTTTAGAATTAATAAAAGATGGAGATTGTCGAGTAGAAATTGCGAAAGCGTGCTTAGATCAAGAAATAGCTTATAATTCAGCAGTTAATTTCATATGGACTGCTATGATAAAAAGATCAGAATGGAAATATCTCCAAAGATGTTATCGATATATCTATATGGATGCCGGTCATATTGGTCAAAATTTCTACTTAATTGCTGAAGCATTAGGTCTAGGCGCATGCACTATTGGTGCTATATACGATGATGAACTAAATGATTTGTTAGAAATTGATGGAGTTCAAGAGACCGCAATATATGTGGGAGTTATCGGAAAAAAAATTTGAAATTAAGAAAAAAAGATTAAATTTATTGAAATTATCACTAATGCCGCTCTCGACGTGATTACAATAGCAGATTAATTAACTTTTGTTATTTTTAATTTTATAAAACAATTTTAAATCTGAAATATTATAATTAATATTATGGACGATTTAGAAAATGAAGTTCGAAGCATTTTAAAGAAGAAAAATTGGTTAGTGTTGAGTACAGTTGATAATAAAAATATTCCTCATAGCTCTGTAGTTGTTTACCAAAGTGATGGTAATATAATTTATTGTATAACTGGAACAAATACATTGAAGGCAAGAAATATCAAGCAAAATAATAAGGTTTCTATAACCATACCATTCAGAAAAAATTTTTTCCATAAGATAATACCTGCACCACCTGCTGAATTACATTTCACAGCTGAAGCAGAAATAAGACCTTTCGAAGATCAACAAGCAAGAAAAATATTTGCAAAATATCTAAAGTATCATGAGAATGTAGAAAATCAAGAGGATAGTATTTGGATAAAAATTATACCATCCAAGAGAATTTCAACTTATGGCGTTGGTGTAAAATTATTAAAGATGAGAAATCCAGACAAGGCGAGAAACTTTGTTGATTTGCAATCATAAAGTTATCTCATTGATAAATAGTTTTTAACTTATTTCTCAGAAACCCAGTAAAAGTAAGTTAAGAATTGGGCTCTTTATTGAATATAATTAAACTTTTTTTCACTCTTCTTATAAGATCATTGAATTTGAGTGAATATTGATATCAAAATAATAAATTATTACACTAAGAAAAGAATGAAAAAATGATAGAGGATGTTTCAAAAATGAAAGTAAATTTTTTAGTTCTTAGATTTTCTTTATCATGTTAACATATTTCGTGCATAATGATAATTAATTTATCTTTATCGTTAAAAATGTTGAAGGTTAGCTAAATTTAAGAACTACATAGATATTAGATAAAGAGTTGTGCAAAATATCACCATAGTTAAATTTTTGATGTACAAAAAAGGAAATCTTTAAAAACAAATTTAACGATTATTAATAAGTAATTTAATATAAAATTAAGTTAAAAAACTTTAAGGAGACGGAAGTTAAAATGGCTAAAAAGAAAGCACCAAAAAAGAAAGCTCCTGCTAAAAAAGCAGCACCAAAAAAGAAAGCTCCCGCTAAAAAGAAAGCACCAAAAAAGAAAGCCCCCGCAAAAAAATAAATAATATAGCCAAAATAATCAAAATCGAATATTTTTTTTTTTTAATTCTGTAATTCTTACAATAAAATCTTAAATGATAATAATTCTGATTTGATGAAAACTGTAAATTCTTGATTGTACGTTGCTATTAAAAATATAATAGCTTGAATGAAAAAAATTAAAAATAAATTTTATTATATTAGTTAAAAGTACTTCAAAGTATTGAGTTATTTATGATTAAATCAATCTTAATATGTGATTCTCAAGGTTATCCTTTCTACTCTAAGAAGTTTGATAGCAATATGGGTAATATAGATCCAACTATTTTTAGTGGTTTAATATCTGCTATTGGAGCTATAGGAAAACAACTATTTAAAGAGGAGATTGCTACGATATCTTATGGTGATAAATACGAAATAGCGATTATAACCAAAGAAATATTCGGAACCAAGAAGTCTATTTATTTCGTCTTTATAATTGAAGATGAACCGGATTTCAAATTAATGAAGCAATTGAGTACTAATATTTTTATTGAAACTAAGCAGGTTTTAAAAGATCCAGACACAACTCAGATGGACATCAAAGAAAAAGTTGATAAAATTCTCGCAAATATATAAAAAAAAAAAATTAAAGTTGTATTTTCTCTTAACCTAAAATCTTTAAAGCATCTCTAGCACTGACAAGGACTTCTACTTTCGCTTCTACATCATTATGGTCTAAAAAGGGTCTAAACATTTTTGAAATTTCAACAACAGCATCATCTCCATGTCCTTTTTCTGTAAACACAATATTATATTGTTTAATACCGAGTTTGCCTTCTCCTGTTTGCAATGTTAACCATTTTTTTACATATGATGGAGGTTTTCCCATTTTTTTTACAAGTTCAAGAAGTTCAGCTGCTTTTGAAGAGGGATACCAAAGAATAAAGTTTATAATCATGTTATTTTCAACACTCTTTTTATTTTTTTATTTAATTGGATTCCAAATTGGCAAAAAATACTATTATTACATAGTATTTATTATTTTACATTTTTGGCGTTATTAATTAAGAATCCCATTAAATGCTTATAGAGTGAAAGATTTATTAGAACCATTTAACTTTAAGAGGTTTTCTTGGCGGTATCCTGTAATAATGAGCTTTTGGATACCCTATTGCTAATGTATACCCTACAGTATGTTTTATTGGTATTTTTACGATTTTCGCAACTGATCTTAAAGTATTAAAGAAACGGGTGATATATCCTAGGGAACAAGTTCCTAAACCTAAAGTTTCAGCCGCTAACATAATATGACAAGCAGCTAGACTACAGTTTTCTTCCAATGTTAAAGCATTTTTAGGGGAGTGAATTATGATAATTTCCGCATCCCTTCGCCACACTTCTATTCCTAATTTTGTCCTTTCTAACATCTGTTTAAATGAAGGAAGAACCTCTTCAATCTTTTTTATAAATTCTGAAGAAAAAGATGCTTCTAAAGTCTTTCTTCCTTGAGAATTTTCAAATGTCTCAACAAGATTCTTAATTTGTGCGTTAATCTCAGTAGATAACCTATCAAGAAGGTTCCGATCCTGTACGACCGTAAAATAAACATTTTCTTGATTGTGACCAGTTGGAGAATATCTGGCTACTGTATTTAAAATTTTCTCAATTAATTCTTTTGGAACCGGTTTATCTTTAAATTGCCTTCGTGACCTCCTAGTCTGTGAAAGATTTACGAATGATTCGAAAGAAGGTAAATCCTTATTATTTGGAACTTTTTTAAGAACCGCTTCTTTATGAATTTTGAGTTTTATAGCATCAACTGGACATATAGCTACACATTTTCCACAATCAATACATAACTCATCCATATTATCTTCTA
>JBHLRA010000055.1:0-15556 GCA_048883045.1 Candidatus Thorarchaeota archaeon
TTGTTAGCCGTTTATTTAAATCTATAAACAATTTAACACTTTACAGGTTGGAAACACAAAACTTTACCCATCAGATAATACAGCGAGAGTTTTTGAAATAGATATTCTGTGGGATAAAAAGGCATGTTGCAATATATTAACAGACTATCATCGAAAAAGAACAGTAAAACAATCTTTAACTTGGAAACTGTTCTTAAACCTATAAATTAGTTCGATGTATGCGATTAATTTCTTTACTGAAGATATGATTTTATAATAAATGTTCTAGGATTTTTTTAGCACCTATTACAAAACCAAATTATTTTGCATTTTGATGTTTTGCTGAATCTTTGCTGACAATTCGTATGTAAGTGATTGATTGAATTTGAGCGAACTCTGAATGAATTAGTTTATTTGATTCGCGATAATACTGGGCAATTCCACCTGGATTATCTCGACTATGAAACCAAGGAGATAAAAACATTGGTAAAATCTAAAAACATGAATGCGATTGCTGAGCATTTTAGCGATTTAGTATGATGGAAAGCATATTATTATTTCAAAATCATTAGTAGGAAAAAGATTTTGAATAATTTGCAGGAAGATGCTGAGTTTTACAATTCGAACCGACTAAATAAAGTATTAGAGAACAGCTGCTTTCTAAAGGATGCACAACTCAGAGCCAAGTAAATGTGAAAAAAATACATGTCCTTAGTGGATTATGGAACCATTACGATATGAGCACTGTGTGATTGATAGACTGTATCCCTCCACGAGAAGAAAATTATTGACTTTAATCATAATATTTATATATTATTATTCATAGTACATTATTGATCAATTTAAAATTATTTAAAACTAACAAATTCCAGTGATTGTTGTATAATAGAATTCTTATACTGAAATTTCGTTCTCAATATCAATTTTAAATTTAGCTTCTACTTACGATTTCTGTCCTGTTTCAGAGCCTAATCCTATTTTAAATGTTCATTATAACTATTTTAAGTTTTTTTATAATTTAAATGTCCTTAAGGAATTTGGAAAGAAGGGCATGCATTCTCATTAAATACAATTGTCTTTGGATCTCTGGTAGTGGTACCTTAAAGGATTACTTGATATTTATTGCTAAATTATATCTCTCTGAATAGGTATTAATGATTAAAATAAAAAATTTGAATACAATATGAATAGATTTATGAATATTTTAATTAGCTTAAATAAGAGGATATAAATGAAAAAAAGAAAAAATTTAATATCAATTTCTTTCATAATTATTCTGGGATTATCAATCTATATTATTACCTGCTCGGAAAAAAAGGATAGTAATCTTTTAGAACCCGTCAATCCAGTACTAACTGTTTCACCTACTGAGTTAAATTTCGGGGAATCAACTATTTCTGAAACTTTATTAATTACCAATTCTGGTTCGGGCACTTTAACTTGGGGAATATCGGAAAATATTGATTGGTTGGAAGTTAGTCCAATATCTGGTACCACTACTTCTGAAACAGATTCAGTTATTGTTACGGTATCACGTTCAGAATTAACTGCTGATACTCATATAGATACGATTACTGTCACAAGCGGTAATTCAATAAAAACAATTAGTGTCAGTATAACTGTCAATCCAGTACTAACTGTTTCACCTACTGAGTTAAATTTCGGGGAATCAACTATTTCTGAAACTTTATTAATTACCAATTCTGGTTCGGGCACTTTAACTTGGGGAATATCGGAAAATATTGATTGGTTGGAAGTTAGTCCAATATCTGGTACCACTACTTCTGAAACAGATTCAGTTATTGTTACGGTATCACGTTCAGAATTAACTGCTGATACTCATATAGATACGATTACTGTCACAAGCGGTAATTCAATAAAAACAATTAGTGTCAGTATAACTGTTTCGCAAAGATATTTATTAATAAATAATAAGTGGGCGATGTATAGTTGCAAATTAGGAAGTACTGATTTGCTTCAAATTGTTGAACCCTGTGGCCGAAATGATACTCTTTTCTTTAATGATGATGGTACATGTTACGTCAAAAAAAACGGCTGCCCAAATATTACCGGTAATTGGCAGCTCAATACTGATGGGACTATTTTAACATTTACTAAAGACAGTATAGCCTATGAATATCTTAAATCAAAATTAGATAATACCCAATTAATAATAACATATCTTGGTTATGCTGAAGCTTTAACAGAAACCTATTCTTCAGTTAGTAAATGAAAGATTTAAATTATGGCAAATCTTCTTCTCACTGAATTATGTGTACGATCATGTCCTTATTGTTTTGCTAAAGAATATATGGATGGGAAGGATACAAATTATCTTAAGTGGAAAGATCTGGTTTTTGTTGTTGATTTGCATTCAATGTCAAATGAGCCTATCTCATTCTTGGGAGGAGAACCCTTTCTACATCCTTTTCTTGTTGATTTTATTTTATATACCATAAAAAGGGGAATACATGTAAATGTTTTTACCAGTGGAATTGTAAATGAAGCGAAACTCAGTGAAATGATTATAAATTTTTATCCAATCGCCAAAGATAAACTATCGTTTGTTGTAAATTTAAATCATCCTTCCCTGAACAAACCATCAGAACAAAAACGGATAAACAGATTTTTAGAAACCATGGGAATGTATTCTTCCCTTAGTTATAACATCTATCATGAAGAATTCGAACTAGATTTTTTGCTAGAGGCAATATGTAAATACGGACTGCAAAGAAGCATCAGATTTGGCCTTGCTCAACCAATACCCGGGAAGAAGAACATATTTATAAGCAAAGAAAAATTACCAGTCATTGCAAAAAGGTTTTTATCATATGAAGATAAATTTGAAATGCTGCAGATTAGAATTGGATTTGATTGTGGAATGCCTATGTGTTTGTTCTCAGAAGAAGAAATAGGTAAACTATTCAAATTATCATTTGGAAAACTAAATTTTGGTTGTGGACCTGCAGTTGATATTGGGACAGATTTAACAGTCTGGCCATGTTTTCCTTTAAGTAATTATCAAAATAAATCATTATATGAATTTAACTCTTTACAGGAGATAAAGGATTATTACATTAATTTGCATGGTAAAGTCCGGGGTGAAATTGGCGGAATATTTACAAATTGTGATGAATGCAATTATAGAAAAAATAGATTATGTGCAGGCGGCTGCTTATCCCATCCAATATCAGAAATGAGTCAAGAACCGAAAATCCGACATGAAGAGGTATATTTAAGTGGAAAAACAGAATAAACTCAATTTGGTGATTCCTTATAACAAAACAATATTAGGAAAAGTAAAAGAGACTAAACTCATAATGAATGTAACAGCTTTTGAATTTGATTCATGCTGTTCATATTTTATAGAGTCCCAAAAGTTGATCCCCGATTTTATAATGGACTATTGCCAAAGTCCATTATGTTTCATAGGATTTAATGAAAGATGGATTGGTAAAAATATTCTAGTAATAGCATGGGAAATCGGTTCTATTAAATTATTACTTGAATCTGCAGATTTAATAAAGAAAATCAATCCTACCATATTTCTGATGGCGAGTAATAAAAAAAGTTATGCTGAGTTAAGAATATTAGCATCTCTTGGAATAAGATGTGGGATATATTTTAACAGGGATATTGTCTATTGGGAAGAATTCAAGGACTTAATCTACTATAATTTTGAAAGAAAAATAAATTCTGCTCCTATAGAACCATTTAACTATCTTTCCAAACAATATAGACATGCCAATGAGGTTGATCCGGGCACCTGTTTTTATGATAATCCTCTGTATTATCTTTTTGTAGATCATAATGAAAATATTGCAGCTTCACTTTATGATTTAAAGCACAATAGTTTTATATGTAATGGAATTGATAATTTCTTTAATTTCTATTTTGAGAGTTATGTCAGCAAAATAAATTCCCAAAAAGAGGAATTTTTTAGTACTATTAATGATTGTTCTTCCTGTCCAGCTTGGAGAATTTGCACTGGAAGATTTAGTATTCAGAAAAAGAAAATGGAAACTTGTTCGAAATCTTTTTCTTATTTACTGGATAAATTAGAATCAGCTAAAACACAATTTTTGACCAAAGAATGCCTACAATAATATTCAAACCGACAGAAGCCTGTAACTCCAATTGTGCCTACTGCAGCGTAGTGGCTCATAAAAATCCTAAAACTATAACAAAAGAATTGTTTAAAATTCTGATTAAAAGAGTTGACGAATATTTAAGAAACTATCCCGATAAGAGGATCAATCTTGTTTGGCATGGAGGAGAACCTCTTACTCTCGGAGTAGATTTTTTTAAAAATGCTATAGATTTGATCAATCAATATTGCAATAATACAAAAAAAAGACTAACTCATACACTTCAATCCAACCTTACTTTATTAAATGAAAACTTTATTGATATTTTCAAAGAACTTTCTATAAGAGGAATAGGAACAAGTTTTGAGCCATTACCCAATATCAGAGGATTAGGACCACAAAGAAATTCTGACGAATATAACCGTAAATTTTTCAAATCTATTAAATTGCTTGAAAAACACGGAATCAATTGGGGATTTATTTATGTAGTAACTAAAAAATCTTTAAAAAAAGCAAAAGAAATTTTTTATTTCTGTACAAATTTTAACACTCAAAACGAATTTAATATTCATCCCGTCGATTTATGTAATTGGAATAAAGAATATCTAATAACCCCTGAAGAATTCTCTGATTTTTTAGGCGAAATTTTTCCCATTTGGTATAAATACCGGAATCGTTTTTCTGGTGTTGAACCATTTGCCTCTTATCTTAAAATATATACAGAAAACAAAAGAATGGAAGGATGTGAAACATCCGGTAATTGTTCGGGAATGATTTTATATATCGGTCCCGAAGGTAATGTATCTCATTGTGGCAGATTCGGTGATATTAATTATATTACTTATGGAAATATTCAGGAGAAAAATCTACAGGAATTATTAAACCATTCTAATGAAAAGCTTTTTAAGGAAAGAAGTTCTATTTTGGTTAAAGGAGAATGTGCTGAATGTCGATTTTGGGATATATGCAGGGGTGGTTGTCCCGTTGAAGCTTATTATCATTATGGAACAATCCATAAAAAAACGTACTGGTGTAATTACAGAAAAATTTTTCTTGAAAGATATTTAGAACCTGTTATTGGCATAAAAAAAGAGTTTTATTATGCTGATTGCTGAACATAACTATCAGGATGTCAATTTACATGACACTTCACAGGAAATTTGGTTAAATCCTGTAGGAGGCATGGGGGATATCCTAATCGCCTCAAGTGTATTGAAAATAATTACTGATCAATACCCAGATAAAAAATTCAATATTATCAGGCGAAGTCGATTCATGTCTTTTTTTAATAACCATCCAGCTGTTAATAAAATAGGTCATCCTCCGTCCGATGCTATTGTGGTAAGTACACTTTATTGGAAATATAATGATAATAATAAAATTGAAGCAGGTCCAGGAATTAATAGACCATTTCAATTACTGGCAAAAAAATTCGGTCTTAAAATCCCTGTTGAAGAAATATTTTACTATCCTAATGAGATCGAAAATGATTTATTATTTGATTTTATTCCCTGGAAATCCAAAAATATTCTAATTGCACCTATGTCTGATTCCCAAAAGAAAAATATGAATCCAATGGGATGGATACAGATTGTTGAAAAAATCAAAGGAGATGATAGGTTAATAGTTCAAGTAGGTGTGGATAGTAATCCTTATATCATAGGGACGTTCAATTTAATTGGTCTAACATCTCCAGCTCAGGTGATAAACATTTTAAAGAAATGTGATCTTTTAATCACAGTAGATAACTTCATCATGCATTTAGCTCATATGACGAAAACCAGGACAATAGTATTATGGGGACCTACCCAGTTTGATGTATTTGGTTACCCTGAACATATTCATTTTACACCTCAAAGAAAGTGCGAATTTTTTGACCGCTGCATGGGAAGAAAGGGATACAAAGAATTTAACGAATATCATAAACCTTGCCATTTACCAGCAGAAAATCATTGTATGAATTATATTGATATTGATAATCTTGTGGATAATATTGAAAAGGAGATACATATAAGAAATTAATCTTTAGTATCCATTTAAAAGAAGAAATACAAGCTTGAAGTCTGTTTTTTTAAAAACATTTTAATACAAACACCATATTATCTATGAAAAATAGAAATATCTATTTATATAAGGAGTATTATTATGGAACAGATACTAATTCTAATAATCATTTTTTATTTCGCATTTACGCAAATGGTCAAAGCCCAAACTAATGCTACTAAAAAAGACAAAATCAAATATGAAGTTATAAAAGCTGATACAGTGGATGGTAAACTAAGATTATTAATAAAAACAACTGATAATGGAAATAATGCCAAGACTAATTTATATAAAGGGTATGCAAAAGACCCTCAAGGTAAAATCTTTGATGCAACGATAGTAAAAATAGATACAATAAACGGAAAGCCAAGAGCATTAATAAAAGGTACTGTCACTAATAAAAAATAACTCATAATATGCTCCAAAATATTAGCTGAAAGTTTATAACTTTTTCTAAAAATTATGAGTAAAACCGAAAATATACAATAATTCTAATCAGGAGAATATAAATGCAAGAGAAAAATGATCAAAATAATGGTCTAGATAAGCAAAGTAAAGAATCCAATGGTAAGGATAGTAAAAAAGAGCAAGATTATAAACATAATAGAAGAGAAGCTTTAAAAAAAATTGCTCTTGCTAGTCTTAGTGGCATTGGTGCACTTTTTAGCTTGCATAACCTTAGTGAAGCTGACAATTCTTTGCTTTCTTTACAGATATACTATAATATTTATTATTATTATTCTTTTCCTTATTATAATATTTACTACTATTATTCTTTTCCTTATTATAATATTTACTACTATTACTCATTTTATTATGACTCGTATTATTATGATACATATTATTATAACACTTATTATTACTATTTAGGGTTTGGTGTTGGTCCATTTAAAAAAAACTAACAATTTATACTCTTAAAAAGTCTATTATTGAAGTCAATTATATGGTTGCTGATAAAATGTATTTTTCAACAAGCTCTTTTAAACTAATCTACTGAAATTATGCAAATGAATATATTCAAATATGATGTAATTCTTTAATCCTTATTGAATGAGTATAAAAAGGCATATTTGGTTAATATTTAATTTTATAAAAATTTCTAATAATTGTGTTAAATTTAATTAACCTGATTAATACATTAGAGGGTATTTAATTGGATTTTACTCCAGGAAGTACCAGACTACCTCGACTCCAGCCTTAAGACTTGCTTTACTAAAATTCAAAATATTTAAGGGCTTTAGATAAGAATTTATAAATTAATTAGGTTAATTGTTTAGTATCTTGATACTGCAAAATGAATCAACTTAAATATACTCCTAAAATTGTTAAAAAAGAAGCAGTTGCATGTCTAGTTCCAATTAAAATCACACAACTCAATAGAATTATTAGCACACAACTTTGTAATAAAGAGCATATTGATAATCTAATTTCCCATTTGAGACATACATTAAATAATTCCGAACCTCGAGTATCAATTTTAAAAACAAAACTCAAGCATATTCAAAACATCATTAATCCAAAATTTCGTAATCTAATTGAAATAGTGATTGCAGTAATTCCTGACAAAATTATCCAGGACCTTGGTAAGATATTACATTTACCAGAAGAAATTTTAGCTGATGAAAAAATCATAGAATACTTACCATTAATACCTGATAAATCAGAAATAAACGGATTTTTTTCAGTTGCTTCGACATTAAACGAATGTAAAACAATACTTGCAATTATTCTTGAACGTCTAGAATTATCTTTAGCATCAAGATGCGTTCTAGAAGGTACAGAAATATATCCGATTGAGAATCATCTTATCACCACCGATGAATTTCACCAATATAAAATGATCTTAGATTTCATTAGTGAAAAAATTGAGCAATTCAGACACGGTTATCCAATTGCAATAACTGAAAAAAAATTATTTCAACATAATTTGGGTGTGGTTAACGAAGCATCAATCGTTATTTCTTTTGATCGATTACAAAGGTTTATACAGAACAATTTAGCAAATAAAAATTATCCCTCATTTTCTAAAAAATCTAATAAGACTCAAAAGCTTGCAAAACCAAAATTTCTTGATAATGATTTTCTTCGTTCTCCTGAAGGATTATCAGCATTTGCCAAAAATCCAGAATCTACTTTACTACCCGAATATATAGAATGTCAAATAGAAGGTTTACAATTTTTTGATCAATATTTTCGCTGTGATTCAATTCAACATTTAAGTTTCAATGATTTTATTTGTGAACATCACCGGATCATTTCTACTGGAGTTTCTGGAAATCGAAACTATAAGATTAGGGTTATTTCTTTTGAAAATTCAAAGGATTATAAATCAGAACTCCGTCCCGCTGGCTATAGAGCAGGATATCCTATAGAAGATACTGAAATTATAAATATCATACTTCAAGCATTTAAGGAAATTGGGATTAATCCCCAAGGGGAATGGAAAATTAATGTTGATGGCATACCATCGTATGCTTTACCTAGTGGGATAAGATTACCTAATGGACTTCATATTATTTATCCTGATGGTAAATATATTCCTTTATATTTTTCGAAAATGAATGAAAAATTATCGCAACTTAGAAACTTATCAGCATGTAATTCTAATTTTCAGCAATCAACCAGTAATACCATTTTACACAATTTAGCAATCTATTATCATTTAGGTATTACTCTTCATGCATTTAAAAGGATCAATCAATCACTTCTGATGTCTCAAATAAACTATTTATTAAAATATAATGGATTCAATTTTATTTATCATGATAATCTGGATTTTATAGCATTATTCATGGATACGAAAGATTTTTGTAATTTTTTTTCTCGATATGTTTTAAGTAATAATTATAAATCTGAGCATTATGTTTTTTTTAAGTCTTAAATATTATCAAGGAAGGTTTTACCTTCTGCAGCAAGAACCATTATTATAAGTTTTATCGAGAAATATATAGAAGAATCGACTAATAATGAGTTATCCATAATTTATTTTTAAAACTACATTAATCTGATTTTTGGTATTTTTTGAAATATTTTATAATATGTGTTATCTTAACCACATGTTTCACCATTGGTTGAAAAAAAATTGCCAGGCTTTCTTTCCTTTTTTGCAGGTTAAAATGAAGGATAAATAAGTTTTAAAAAAGATATTGCTCGCTATAATATTTGAGCCCACTATTAAAATGAAATATAGTATTATTAAACCAACATCTGAATATATTCATTAGTAAACTAGTAAAAACCTTGTTCGTTTGTTAAATAAATTAATGCCTATATTAACCATATGTAATTTGTATTGATATTGAAATTCTATCTAATATTAAGGTAAAGTTTTTATGAAATAATTAAAGATGTGATAAATTAGAAGTATTGATAAAGGTTATTATTATTAATAAAAAGTGAAATTGTTTTTATAAGGAATAATAAATGCATAAACAAAATATTAATGTTTTAGAAATGACAGAGCAGATTCGGAAAAATATTCTGAATAGTCCTCAAAGTCGCAAGGAGACATTTTTACAGTTAATACCAAATTTTAATAGATTTTTCAGGGATACTATAAAAACCGGTGATTATGATCATTTTAAAAAAGAAAATCCGGATTTGGATACTGAAACTTTAAAAAAGAAATATATCAATGATTTGGCAAGTATTTTTCTTGAAAATATTCTGCCTATAGATCTTGAAAATCCTGATAAATATAAAGATATAACTGACAGTTTTGCAAATTTATACATCAAAATGTTTATAAAATGATAAATAAGATTCACATTCAAACAATAGATTGCTGCAATGCAAAATGCCTGATGTGTCCTTATAAGTCACTAAACCATACCGGTAATCTTATTGATGATTCTCTTTTTAATAAAATACTAAACGATATAAGTTTTTCAATTAAAGTAAATCTTATAGCAAAAAATGTGGAAATATTTCCTTTTCAGTTCAATGAACCTTTTCTTGATATAAAATTTTTTGAACGATTAAGTTTAATCAAGAAAATAATACCCGACTCAAAAATCATTGTATTTACTAACGGTCTGCTTCTTGAACGATATTATGACAAAATTATAAAATCTGATATTTCCCTTTTATATATCTCTTTGTACGGTTGTGATGCAAAATCTTTCAACAAGGTTACTCAACTATCAATCAATCAGGAAAAATATAATTCTATGATAAAAACCATCAATTATATAAAAAGATATAAAAATGTTACGATAGCTCAATCATGGAAAAAAGATAATCAAAATGAATTAAATATATATTCGTCCAGAGCAGGCTTTTATACTAAAAATTTACTACATTCAAAGATCACAGGATGTAAATGGAAAAGAAATTATGGTTGGTTGAATATTACAGATACAGGAGAAGTTATATTATGTTGCATGGATTGGAATAAAGAAATTATTCTTGGAGATTTAAAGAGACAATCAATAAGAGATGTTCTAAGTTCAGACATTTACAAAAAAACTTTTTATAAGACAATCGGGAAAACTGATTCTGATAACAATTTTATTTGTAAAAGATGCGAGTATGCAGATTCTTTTCCTCTAAAAACTAATCAATATTACATTGAAAAAAAACTTGTTCAATCTATTGATAATAACAATATCACTACTCAAGAAGAAAAAATACAAACTTATACTAGAAAATATCTTATTGTTACTGCTGCCAATGATTTTCGAGAGAATTTCTTGTTAGATTTTTTACTTAGCTTAAGAACTAAGGGTTCTTATAATGGAGAAATTTTGGTTATTGATTATGGTATATCCCAATATTTCAAAGAGCTAGTTTCTGACCTGAATATTAATTTTGTCCCCACTCAATACAAATACGGAAAATTAATCAATAATGTACGATTTCTTGATTTAAGAGAAATACTGCTGGAGAAATATAACAACTACACAATTGCTATGTTTGATGCTGATATTTGGTTTAATCAAAAAATAAGCGGGCTGTTTGATAAAATTGAGTCTATTGAAGGATGTCTTTTTGCTACTGAACACCGACCAGCTTTTTTTACATTTGGTAGAGGAAGGGGTCCTAAGGATACTAAAACTGATGAAAAAAATCTTGAAAAGATGACTCGATTTGTTTCAAATTTCGATGGTCATATTAATATTGGATTATTAGCGGGCAAATATAAATCAATCATCGATAAACTTGATAATTATTTTTACAAAACATCCGTTGGATATAATATAGAAACTCAAGGTCAGGATCAATATCTAATGAATTTGTTATTTGATTTTGAAAAAGATAGTGTTGAAGGAAAATCGTGGAATTGTGTATTACGCGATGTTTTACTTTTAAATGATAATTATTATATGAAACTATATAAAAAAGACCATTTAGAAAAAGCAGAACACGAAAGAGGAGATGAAATAGTAGGTATACACTGTTATGGCATATTTACCAATGAACAACAAAAACAGTACCGTTTTTCATATCTTAATAATAAAATTATTACTGATTATATAGCAAAACAAATCGATAAAGAAATTTCCAAACTCTATAAAACATTTATTCAGGTATATCATTCCCAACGTGAAAAATATTATAAAGATCCATGTAAAGAACTTGGGGTTGAATAGTGAAACTTAAACAATTATCATATCCACGACCTTCAGATTATTTTGTGTTTAGGAAAGAAGAAAAAAAGCATCATGTTTTTATTCAAAAATCCGAAGTAAAATCTAATGAAAAATCCAAGATTGCTCAAATTACTTTTACAAAAAAAAAATCTGAGGTTAATCCTAGGTTAGATGTCTCTTATGAAAAAGACTGGATAATAGAAACAAAAATACTGTTAAATATATACAAAAAAATATACGAAACCCGCCAAAGAATAGAAGAGAAAATAATTAGTTAATCTATTTCATTTATAAACTCTGTAATAAATGATCCATCTTACCGAAAATGCTCACTAATTGTATGTTAAGTTTTGCCATGGATGTTTCTCTAATAAAGTATTTTACATTTCGCTAAAACAAAATAAAGCAAAGACTTTTTAGTTAAAAAAGCTTTTTTATGAGTTTTCAGGTTAACAATAAAACTTGCATGTTACTATAAATGATATCATTACCAGATCTAAAAGACAAAATAATTTGGGATTTAAGTATTGAGGAGATAGAATATGTCTATAGCAACCTTCACATGAATAACTATGTATATGTTGTAGCAATGAATTATCATAAAAGCAAATATCCTACTGAGTTAAAGATTAATATAAAAGATGATTCTATTCCTGATTTTTTAAAATTTTATACTTTTAAATTATTTGAACTTATACCATATTTAAACCATTACAATCCTAAAATAGTACTCGCACAGTACCTTTACCGATCTTATTTTTTGTTTGAAAAACTAAGATATCTCAGGATAGAACAACTTCAGGATGTAGTTGATTTATTTTCAGCCCTTGCTTTCATACCTATTATTGCGGAGAAGAATTTGGATATTTTAGTCTGGCCTCATTTAATTGTACGACCCGTGAATGAAAAAATACTTAATACTTTTCATTTATTACAAGAAGATTTTGATATTTATGATATCATTCCTGAATATAAAGAGAAAAAAGAACTTAAAAATGATTTATTAATTCTAAAGTTTATTCATACAAGCGTAACAACTCTATTAACTTTAGCTGAGAATGATTTTGACAAGAGAAAAATAGCTGAGACCTTTTTAAAAGTTGAAAATAAATTATTTGAACTTGAAAAAAGGTATGGTTTTGTTAAAGTAGATAATTTGAAAGAAAACTTTGTCATCGGTACTCAACTAAGATGGCGTACAACATTATATCTATATGGAGGAAGAATTTTTGAAAACATGAAAGAATATCAACAGGCCTATTCATGGTATACTAAAGGTATATACACCATTAAGCTATATGAACATTTTCCATATTACTTAACAGACTTTAAAATTACTGAACGTCTGTTATGTGCTTATCGAACCGGAGAAAAATTGGGAAAAGATACCATTTTACTTAGGGATCTTATCAATTATTGTATGTTGAGGGGCTTACAAGATACTGCAGAATACTCAAATCAAATATTAAACTTCATTAAAAGCAATCCATTAGTTGAATTAAATGGAAAAAATCTTTCCAACGATAAAGTTAATTTACAATATTCTGGAGAATCGGTACGTGAAATATATTTTATTTGTTTATTTTATAATTATATTATTAAGAAAATTAGATTTGAAGATATTGATTACAGTAGATATTTAAAAACCTAAAGCTTAGGAAATAGGATATGTTTACCGATACAAAAGAAATTAGAATAGAAATCTCTACAAAATGTAATTATGATTGTGTTATGTGTCCCAGAACCAGTTTTTCTAGAGAAAGAGTAGCAATGTCCACAGAATTATTTAAACATATTTTAGAAAAAACGTATAAAGAAGTTAAACAAATTAATTCAATTTCATTTTCAGGTTTCGGGGAATTTTCAACCGACTCTGATTGGAGAATAAAAATAAAAGAGGCAACTAAATATTACTCCTATATACATATTCTTACAAATTTATCATTATTAGATTTTGATGATTTCGATTTTTTATTGAAATATGTTTACGATATACGTATCAGTTTCTCCAGTATTGATGAGGAAAGTTTCCAAATGAGTCATCACCCTCAGACAAATATTAGTTATGAGAACATTAAAAGAAAAATTATATATTTATTAAATAAAAGAAGAGGTAATCAAAAAATTATTTTAAATTTCCTAGCTATGAATGGTAAAGAAGATACTGCAGCAAAATGGACTGATTATTGGCTAAATAAAGCAGACCTGATTGAAATCTGGCGGCCGCATAATTGGATAACAGGTAAAAAATTTAGAAAATTATCAAATAAAAGATTATCAACTTGTGGTCGTCCTTTTCATGGACCTATTCAAGTTCAGGTCGATGGAACTATTAACGTGTGCTGTTTTGATTATAATGGAGAATTAGTAATTGGTGATCTTAAAACTCAAAGTTACAAGGATATTTTTAATGGAGAAAATATGAAACAAATCCAATTATTGCATAGCTCTAATAGAGCAGATGAAATAGGATTGTGTTTGATATGTGATCAACGGAATGATTTTATCTCCAGGAAAAAGAATCTCATCTTTTCTTCAGCATTTAATCGAGAAGACAGAATTAGAAAAACTTCAACATGTTTTGAAAATATGTTTGAATAAAAATATACTGAGAAAAGCTTTATATATTTCCAGTTTTATTTCTGAATCACTTCATTCTTATGTCGATTCAAAAAGAGGTGAGTAATTAAGTGTCTCTTTTAAAGTACACTAATGGATCAATTTTATCCCTCCACGAATGAAGTTGGAAAATAAACTTCTAGAAAAAGATGTGTTTATTATTCTGTATTGTTTAGAAATCAAATATGAATTGGATGGTATTTTAATCATGTAAGCACATGAACAACTAAGTAAATATTTGGTAAATAATGATCCTGACTTATCTGAATAGTAATAGTAAAGTTAAAAAGGCCTTAGAAAGCGTTTTTGTCTATCAGTTTAATTGATTTTTTATTTTATTGAAATTAATCCCTTAATTGATAGCTTTTCAAGATATTGATTTAATAGCTATAAGCTAATTTATATCAGCAAGTTATGTCCGATTAAATATGAAAAGAGAAGACAGGATTCAACTTGTTATTTTATCAATAGTTGTCTATTATTATTAATAATCATCCTACTATCCCTAACCACCCTGGAGTCTTCTGGAGAAAATGAACGATTTGAGCGAAAAAATGAAGTCTCATAAGATTCTGTATTTAAATGAGTTAGAGGAGCGGAGGGCGAGGGACTCGTCACGGAAGTGATCCCTCACCACGAAAAGTGGCCACTCTGTGGCGGGAAACCCCCAAGCGCTTACGCGCAGCGGTTTTTCCGTTAGAGGTGGATCAGCCTCCGGCTGACAAGACCGTCGTATTATCAGTGGGCAAATGATTTTTTATCCTTTGATTTTAAAATCTCTTTTAAGAATTTTCGCCCTTGCCCACATTTTAAGAATAATTCACGTTTTCTGGCAGTGGTTTTGTCTTCATACACTTCATAATAAACAAGCAACAATGGTCGGCGTCCCTTGGTTGAACGTACTTTTCCTGCATTATGAGACTGTAGTCGTTTTTCTAAATTTGATGTAAATCCGGTATAAAGGAAGGCGTCTTTTTGACTACGTAATACATAGACGGTGTACATAGCGGAGGGCGAGGGACTCGAACCCCAAAGCGCTTGCGCGCAGCGGTTTTCAAGACCCGAAGATAATGGATATAATTACAATAATAACAATAAGTTAAGCATCATTAAAAATGACAGGAGAAGCCAGAACGCAACCTATTATTTTATCTATATTTATCTGCAATTATCCATTTCTGTCCGCACCATCATTTGCCACCTATTTGCCACCTGGACCTGATTAAAAGAAGGATA
>JBHLRA010000056.1:0-15154 GCA_048883045.1 Candidatus Thorarchaeota archaeon
AAAGAGCGGGGTGTTAGTTCATCTGTTTTAATAAGCCTTCTTATATTGATAATGACTAATACCAAACCATAATATAATGGTATAACTAAAATAGTCCTAACCAAAAGTATAATATCAAATTCAAATCCTACCCACCCTGATACTTCTGAATTAATTTCATGCCAATAAGGTTCAAGAGTATAAATTAATTCTAGAAAGATAATTAGATTAACACACAAAATTAAATAAAGGAAAACCCATTTTTTCCCTTTTTTCTTTTGCAAAATATCTAATAATGACATTTTTCATTCAAACAACAATTTAATTAGTTATTTCTATTTTACTCTTAATACTAATAAGTATTACTATTACACAACTAATTAGAGGGTTTAGAAATAAATTTTGTATCTTTTGGTGGACGTGTTGGTGTTTGATAAGATTTCACTTTTGAATATCCCAAATAATAATACTAAACGAAGTCTCAAATTAATTAGAGATACTGTAAATATTCTATTTTCAAAAAGATATTGCTATGGTCTCAAATGATTTGATCTTTTACCTTATCGCTCGAAAAATGATAAAAGAAATTTTGTTCACTGAATGATTTTAAATCATTGTTAATATGCATTTATTCATGTTTTATAATATTTTTTTTAGATATTCGATTTCCGATATATTTAAATAGTTGTTTTATCTTTAATATCACAAGTTTTATCAAAAACTGATATATTGGTGAAGTTAAAAAAAATGTTCTTCGGTAAAAGATTCAGTGGTCATCAAGGCGAACCTTTTTCAGGTTTAGATATTTTAGTACTTTCTATTATCAGAAACAGGCCTGGAGTCTCAGGATATGAAATAAGTCAAATTATCAATAAAAAATTTAAACCAATGTGGAGAGCTTCCCCTGGAACTATTTATCCTTTATTAAATAGGTTAGTTGAAAAAGGATTTGTTAATACAGAAGAGGTTATTGATGAAAATAATCGTCAGAAAAAAAATTATAGAATAACTGTTCAAGGAATAGATAGACTAAAAGAAGTATTAAAAGATAATTTTGAACACAGTATGAATACACTTGGGGATTATATACGCACAGTCGTTAATGCATGGTTACCTCATGAAAAGAGAATTAAGGGCGTTATGTCTTGCTTTCCATATCATTGTGCTCCAGTCGAGAGAGAAATTGATCAAGAAGACTTTTCTTTAACAAACATTAGACGAGTTGAACGCATTGTGAATGATTTAAAATATAGTAAGGAAAGAATTTCGAATAGATTAAATGAAATAAATAAAGGACTTGAGAGATATGAAATTATTTTAGCAAACCTTAGAAACAAGAGAGAAGCGAATATTAAAACAATTCCAATTGTTGATGATGATGAGTATGAAAAATTTTAACTTACACCAGTGTAGAATTAATAAAAATAAGATATATGGAGGAAAATGGTATGTGTGATTATCATCACTATATCCCTAAAGATTTTGCTGGATATTTCCAATTTGGGCCTAAAGACATAGCAAAAATGAAGCGAATGGCGAGACATTTTATGCATGGATTTATGGGAAGTCATTTACCATATAACGTAGAAGATCTTGGTGATTCATATCTAATTATCATTCCATTGGCTGGTCGTACAAAAGAAGAAGTTAAGGTATCATTGCTTAATAAACACATTAATATTAGAGCAGAGAAACCTAAAATTTCTGAAAAAAAAGACTCAAATGAAAAGCCAGATGATAAGAAACCTGTAGATGATTGGTGTGGACCATTTTTTAGAAGAAGTTTTTCCTTTATTGAAGTTAATATGGATATTCCATTACCCGCTGATGCAGATACTGATACATTAGTCTCTAAAATGGCAAATGGTCTTTTAAAGATTACAATGCGAAAAAAACCAGCAAAAAATATTGATATTAGTGTAAATTAATAAAAATCTTAGAAACCAAGGGGAGAGCGCTTTAGAATTATAACAATATCGTTTCGCTGCGACATATATTGCAAAAAATAACTCTAAAGCACCCAATTTAATAATATTTTTTTTCCTTTTTAACTTGTTCGTAAATTTCTTTCTAAATATTTGCTGGAGAAGTTATGGATATGTGTGTTGATGACAATATTCAAAAACTCTTTAAAGTTATGGTTAAAAAAAGGATATGATACTACTAAACGTGAAATAACAATTTATATCCCTCAGGTTATGATGCTTCTAAAAGTGAATCTGAAGAAGTGGAAATTCCCTATTCTTTTCCAAATAATTAAATTATTAACGTTTTTTTTTGTATTTAATTTTAAGAGTTAAAAGAACTAATATTATTTCTAACAAAATAGAGTGGATTTAGAGGTATATTATATGGATAAATTAAAAGTTGGAATCATTGGATGTGGAGTCATCTTTGATCTTAATATATTGGGGTATTTAGATCGCGAGGATATTGAAATTACGTGCCTATGCGATAGTAAAAAACGACATATTAGAGAGAAAATCGAAAAATTTAATCTAGGGTCTAATGTTAAGCCTTACGATGACTATAAAGAAATGCTTGATGTTGAAAGTATAGATATTCTTGAAATTTTATTACCTCACTTCTTACATTCTGAGGTGACTCAATATGCTGCTCAAAAAGATATATTAGGTATAAGTGTACAAAAACCTATGGCAAATACGATTATAGATTGTGAAAAAATGATTGAAGCTTGTAAAAAAAATAATGTAAAGTTAAAAGTCTTTGAAAATTTCATGTTTTATCCTCCAATCATGAAAGCAAAACAGTTATTAGATGAGGGAATTATTGGAGAGGTGAACTCAATTCACATTAAAACAGTTGAAGCAACTAAAGGAGGATGGGATATAACCACTACTACATGGTTATGGAGATTAGATCCAAATTTGTGTGGAGGAGGATTGGAATGTGGATCACCTATTGTATTTGATGACGGTTTTCATAAATTTTGGCTCGCTCAGCACTTAGTTGGAGCAAAGATTGAAAAGGTTTACTCTTGGATTGATAGATTTAATAATTTAGATGTTCCTGCTTATATAATGTGGAAATATGCCCCACCGAAAGATTCAGATTTTCTGGTACCAACTTATGGAAGTATGGAATATAATTATTCACCCCATATGACTTTACCTAGTCCTTATTATTCCGAAGATGATTTCATATCTATTACTGGCTCAGAAGGAGTTATGTGGATAAATCAGGCAACTGCTGGGAACAATATTATGTCTAAGTCAGCGGCTTTTCCAGCAATTGTAGTCTTTAAGAATGGAAAAATTGAAACTATATCAGATATGGAACGCGATTGGAAGTATGGATTCATTAACTCTACTCACCATTTCATCGAAGCAGTAAAGAATGATACTACTCCAATATTATCAGGTGAGGAAGGAAAATATACCACACAATTTGCTTTAGCAGCTTTAAAATCTTCAATTGAAGGAAAGGAAATATGTCCATATGATATTAAAGGATAATTTTTTTTTAACTAATATCTTTGATCTTTGCTAGAAAATCTTTAGGAGGTAAAGCTTTTGATAAAAACAGATTTACAGTGTGCACTTTAAACTCAGGATTACTTTCCGTCAATTCTAGCATTCTGTTAAAGTTTCTTCCATTATTTTCATAAAAAAACTTTAACATTGAAAGCTTTAACTTATAGCTTCTTATCATATATTTAATTTCAGGATGAGATTTATATTTTTTAAGAATATTTTTTGAATAATCTTCCTCTTGCAAAGCATTAATAGCAATTTCAGCAGCAACTTTTCCAGACTTAATTGCTGAAGGAATTCCTTCTCCACTTATGGGAGAGACAAAACCTCCATTATCGCCAACAAGCATTAAATTATCTGAATATAGACTCTTTTCTAATATTCCTCCTACTGGATATGGAAATGATCCTTCCCAAATAATTTTATAGTCCTTCCCTGTAACGTAATTCTTGGTATTTGGATTAATAAGAAAATCATGATAAAGATCGCTTATGTTGTATTGGAGATTAGCTTCGTTAAAGGTAGTTACTCCAATGTTGAATCTATTATCCGCCATTGGAAAAATCCAACCATACCCATTGTATGGCATGAAAAAAGTATAAATGTACTCTTCATCTATCTGATGGGCTCCTTCCATAATAGCGCACTTACCCATTCCAAGTTCATTAACTTTCCATTTATGTCGTAATCCCGATCTAAGCGCTAATTTAGAACTCACACCATCAGCTATAACTAAAATTTTTCCATGATATTCTTTTATTCCCTCGGAAGTTTTTGTCTTTATTCCAATATGTTTTCCATCTTTAGTTATAAAATCAAAAGAAAAATTCTTATCAAAAAGTTGTGCTCCAGCATCGATCGCAGTGTTTCTTAGGAGATTGTCAAGTTCCAAACGATCTATAATAGCACCATGCCTATTACTCTCTAATCTGAAATCTAATTTATGAAAATCCGCGGAAAACATCGTTATTCCATTTATTCTAGGAAGGTTCAATTTCTTTAATTCGGGACATAAATCTAATACTTTGTAATTAATTCCTCCACCGCAAGGTTTTCGCCAATTAATATTTTTTTCAATCAAGGCAATTTTGTACCCTGCCTTAGCTAAAATTTCAGCACATTTTGACCCAGCAGGACCTGCTCCAGAAATAACAACATCATACATTAATATTACTTATGATTTGATAATTAATAAATAGTCTTCAGTGTATCATCTATTTCAATTCTTGTTATAATTCTTCTTCTGAGTTCAAAGTAATCCAAAGTATCGAAAAAGGTTATTTTAGTCTTTTAATTTTTTTTTATGATCTTTAATGAATTTCTTCACAGGTCTAAATATCAAATAATGACCTTGTTGGTATGTTCTATAACCATGTAAGATTTTTCCAAGCTTAGAACCAAAATAATACCAAAATAAATATGATATAAGTAAAAAGAACGCAATTATTTCCATTCCGAATTGTTGGGAAATTTTAAAATCAATCCCAAATATTAAAAATGAATTCCATAAAAAATATTTACCACTATTAATAGAGGGGATATTTATCCAAGGTAGAAAATTTAGCCATGTCATATCGATTATTTCAAAATATATAAATAGATCAATTGTCCATAGCACTGAGAGAAAAAGTATAGCTAAAAAAACTATCCAATCTTTATTTCGTTTACGTAAATATTTTCGATATAAATAAGAATTTATCCATCCGGCAATAAAACTTAGAATCAATCCTTCTGCGAACCCCATTCAGTATTCACTCTCCAACCATTTATTTTTTAGATACCAATCGACGGTATGTTTAGTGGCACTTTTAAAATCTGGAAACTTAAATTTAAACCCTAAATCTTTAATTTTTTTATTAGAAAAGAGGTATTGATGTATTATATACTCTGCCATGGATAAATCAACTGGCGGTCTTGAATTTAGTTTTTTAGCTTTTTCATTTTTCCTTTTATTCAACCAATAAAGAAATTTCGAGTAAATTTTATAAAATGGCCACCAAACAGGAAAATTAAAATAATTTACATTTAGTAAATCTGCTAAATATTCAAGAAAATCTTCTTGAAAACACACATCTAATACGAGATTATAAGCTTCACCCACTGAATACTCATTTTCTGCTAAAAATATAGCTGATCTAACTAGATCTTCAACGTGAATTAAAGGCATGGCTAAACGCTTCTTCCTAGGGTAGATATGAATACCCGGTCCAAATCCAGACTTATTAACTAGAGTCATAATATGAAAAACCCCATAGATCTGATATGGGCCAATTATTGGAGCAGGTCTTATAATCGTAGCTTTTAATTGATTATCATTAATAAATTCTTTTAAAGCTATTTCTTGTTCCATTTTACTTACACTATAATTATTTGGGGGTTTGTAAGGTGCTGTTTCTTCAGCAGGAAGAGGGTAGCCTTTTTTATTTTTTTGATATTTCGGTTCTCCGTAAACACCACAAGTACTCCAGTGTATAAACCTTAATTTATTCAAATTTTGAGTATCATATATATTTTTAAGTAGATTTCGTGTACCTCCTACATTTATTTTCCTTAAAAGGTCTAATTCAGCAAAATAGTCATACAAACTAGCCACATGGAATATGATATCATATTGTTTATCTCGAAATAAATTGATAAGTGACTTTTTATCGGTTAGATCGGCTGGAATAAATGAAATTTTCTCATTCTCTAATATTTCAGTCATATAGTTAAACTTAGTACTAAAAATAGTTTCTTTAGCCATCAATTCATTTCTTCTAATTGAAGGTAAATCGGTAGCTATAATATTCCATTCTGGTCTTGTTTCTAATATCTCTTTTATAAGAAATGTACCAGTATGACCTTTTGCACCATCAACTAATACTAATTTACTCATTATTGACTTTATTAATGAATTAATTATTTTATTTATATCAAACCTTCCTAAAGAGGAAAAATAAAATAAATAGTATAATTAAAAGAAAAACAAACCTAAAACGAATTAAAGGCTCTCTTGGAATTTTTTTTAAGACTTCTGAGATGTAATATTGTCGTATTATATTATAATATATCAGTATAATAATTTGTAAGATATAACAAAAACAATAAGTTTAGATTATCAAAAGGGGTTTTATAAAAAAAATGAAATTAATAACATGTCATATTCCCGAAGCGTATCTAAGTGGAATAGAAGAGCTAGTTAACATGAACCTTTATCCCAATCGGTCCGAAGTAATTCGAGTAGCTATTCGTGATTTACTTAAAACTGAACTCAGTTCGCTCTTGAGAAAAAAGGAATAATTAACCATTTTTTTCTCCTTTCTTTTTATTATGCGTTGGGATTTAAAGACTTCAAGATAAGAATTATTTATAAGATTACTAAGCTAATGGCCATTATAAACATTCCAGTTACTATTCCCATTATTGAGTAGTGTTCTTTAGCTAAAGAGCGAGAAATAGGTAATAATTCATCAAGAGAGATATAAACCATTATACCACCGACTGCTCCTAACATTAGATTTAACACAAAATCGTTGATAAAAGGGAATAAAATGAGCCAAGTCAGCAATGCTCCCAAAGGTTCACTCATACCTGATATGAATGACCACTTGAAAGCTTTTTTTTTATTTAATGTACAAACATATATAGGTACAGCAACAGCAATTCCTTCTGGTACATTATGTAATGCAATGGCTATAGTTAAAGCAATTCCAAGTTGGAATTCTGTCAATGTACCAATAAAAGTTGCCATACCTTCTGGAAAATTATGAATAAAAACTCCAAAGAAGATAAAGATCGAAGTTTTTACTAAATTATCATTCCTTTTTTGACCACGATGATAATCACCATGACGATGACGATGTCCATGGTGCAAATGAGGTTTACATTCTCCGGTGCTATTTACTAAGATTTCAATGGAATCCTCAAATTCATATTCATGGGAAACTAAAACATCGATAATAAACATAATTATTATTCCTATGAAGAACATAGAAATTGCAATCAGAAATCCGAGTACATTTATGCTATCTTGTAGAAGTTCGACAAATGAAATAAAAATCATTACACCTGCGGAAAATCCCATTGTAAAAGATAAAGTTTTAGGATTCGGACTTTTCATAAAAATTGCAATAAAACTGCCTATTGAAGTAGATAAACCTGCTAATAAAGTTAAGAGCAAGGCTAGAATTACATTCTCCATATTTCAGACCTTTTCAAATATTAAATTTTAATAGTTATTTATGTTTATTTAATGATATATTTTTATAATATCTCATATAATTATTACCGCTTAACTTTATAATCGAGATATTTGCGATTTAAATTATTATTAATTAGCTTAATCTAAATTGGAAAAAATTATCTTCCTATTTAAAGATTATGTGATTATTAACTAAAAAATTTAATATTATAGAACTAAAATATATTACCATAGCTTAAGAGTTCATGGAAAGAGTTAGCAAAAAATGAAATATAGCTCAACTGGAATATTTTGGTCTAAGTATCTTTTTTATTTAAGATTATATATAATATGGTATCTTTTTCTTTATTAATATTATTAAGTAAAATTAAGGGTTGTTATATGAGAAAGATAACAGATGCTGATAAATTATTTTACTTTGAGAAGAACTTCTTTACCATGGATGGTGTGTGGATGCTTGAAACTGAAAAAGAAATAGGATGGGAAAGAGCTTTAAAAATAGATAAAAATGTTTGGATCAGACTCATGAAGATTATTTTTAGAAGAATAAAGAATTATCTAAAGATTGATACAAATAATTTGGCTGATTTAATTGAGATAATAACATTTAGATGGTCTATAGAAGGATGGGAATATCTAGTTAACGAGATTTCCGATTCAGAAGTAATTATTGAAATAAAAAAATGTCCATATAAAGCTATCATGGATAGAAATCCAGACAGGCAAGAAAAAATTCCATTAATCTGCAAAAATATGTGTACTCCTTTTTACACCGCGGCTTTTAAAAAATTTAATCCAAAGATAAAATTTGAACGGAATCAATTTATGGGGTTAGGAGATAATTTATGTGATTTCTGTTTTAAATTAATTGAAGAATAATTCCTCAATTTTATTTACTATATATAGCTTCAAAATGTTTAATTTGATTTTTTACTTCGGAGATTATTAGATTCTTTTCTACTTCCGTTATTGAATATTGGTTAAAAATAATTTTATCGATTTCTTTTAATAATTGACGTATATTTTTACTGAAAATTTGATTTTTTATAATTAACAAGTTATTTATCTTCTCTACTTTCTCCACAATCTTTGTTTTAATAATATTATCAGGATTGATAATAGGTAAATGTCTAATCATATATTGATTTAAATTAATGGTTGTGTCTTTCTGATTATTTATACCATAGATACAATAAAATTGAATTAAAGCTGAATTAAGTACAGCACATAGGTATTTTAACTCATCGGTATTATCATGAAGTAAGGAATAAATTGATGATGTAAAGCAAACGTTTTCTTCTGTGAATATCGCCTCAGGTATTATATTATTATGTTTAATCAGTAGTTTAGGCTTCAAGTAATATTCATAATTATTACCCTTCAAGATTTTTGAATCAATCTCTTCTATTTTAAAAGATTTAATCTTTTTGAAATTATAATAATTGAAATCATTTCTAGCGCTAATAAAAAAGCAGGAACCATTGGTATCATTTTTTAAATTTTCTTTCACCAATTTTAAACCTTTTTCTTCTTCTCCTCGAATCATCTTTGGAAAATCTACGGGATTTAAATAGTTTAAATTGCCAAATTTTTCTATCTTTTCAATTAATTCATATACTTTTTCATTTGGTTTAATCCTAATTCGATTTAATTCAACCGTACTTGAGCCACAAACAGGACAATTTTTTTTAAAAGTATAGACATATAATTTTTTAGCTCTCAAGCTAAAAGGGCAGTTTAAATCAAAACAAATTCTTAAGGAATCTACATTTTGATTAGGATAAGTGATTATCTTAGTTTTAGGATAATTAAAAATTTCTAAATCTCTGTTATTGTACCTTTTTTTACTTTCATATAAAATGATTAGTACTTCATTGGTAGCAGTTTTGAACATCTTGGAACCTATATCATAAATTTTTAAAATATTAGCCTTAGAAAGTAATTTATTCCTGAATCTAATATAGCCTTGTCTAATAAGAAAACTTTTTGGAACTAGGAAGCCTATAACTTCAGTACTCCATTCTAATGCTTTTAATAAAAATGAACAATAAATATCCTTATGGAAAATTTTTTCCTTTTTTAGAATTTCTTTCTCTTTTTGATTCAAAATATTTCCATAAGGAGGATTCCCAACGATTATATCAAATTTAGGAAATTTCGAATTTATAATACTATTTTGCATTTTTAGGTTTGAATTCAAGATAGAGAGTATTCTTACTACTGAATTATTGCGCTTATTTTCATACCATCCAAGGAATTTCAAAATACATAATTTAATAGCATTTTCATTAATATCAAAACCAAACAAATTCTTTAGTATTTGTTTTTTAATACTAAGTTTACTTTGGTTTGGATTTAGGTTTTTGAGAATTGTATAAATGATATCAGCAGAACTTAAGAGGAAGCCACCAGAGCCGCATGCAGGATCACAAATTCTAACATTTAATAATGTTTCACTTAGTTTTTGTTTAAATTTATCGGTCAATTTATGAATATCAATAAAGTTTTGAATATCCTTAAGATTATAGTTATATTCCTTAAACTTTCTATTAATTAAGTTAATTAATGCTTCAGAAACAATATAGTCTGAAATTTCTTTATTTGTATAAAATACACCTTCTTTCTTTCGTTTAAGATAACCATTTAAGAAATTTTCTTCAAATACATCAACTAAAGGAATTAACTCAACTAGTTGTTGAAAATCTTGAGATTCTATAGATTTGTCAAACACCCCTATGAATTCTTTGAAATCTTTAAAATCTTCTTGAGGTATCATTTCTCTAAATTCAAAATTCCTTTGAATATCATCTATATTTTACACTTTAAAATATTTTGTTGTTTATACGGTATTTTTGTTATATTTTTATAGTTAAATTAACTTAATATAATTGAGAATATGACAAGTGATAAAAAGGAAAAAAAAGACTATTACGGAGTTGCTCCAATAAGTTCAGTTGTAAAAAAAATGAAAAAGGAGTATGACAATGACCCAAAAGACTGGAGAGTAATAGGCTCAAAGGATGATCGTGGAAATTCTGATACTTTTATAACAAAAAAGCCAAATGCGTTTTGGTTGAAGTCAAAACAATTGAGTCCTTTTTCTGCTTTAAGTATGGGGACAGTAGTTAGAAATCTAGACAAGGATATCGATGAAAAGGTGGGGAAAAAAATGTCACCAAACGATATGCTTCGTTTATTTGGCATGATTGTCCCCATAAAGAAAGACCAAAATATAATTGCTTCCGGGATTGAAAAATATTCCCAAGAACATGGCAATTATTTAAAAAAATTAATAAAAGAACGAGATCCAAATATAGGTTCAGCATTAGGAAGGCGGATAGATAAAGAATTTTCGAAAAAGTATCCGCAACGGCGTGGATTATATATATAATAATATAAAATCAGACTTTTTCTTTTAATTTTCCTAACTCATCTTTACTTTTAATTAGGAAATCTGTGTTGCTTGTGTATTTTGACGTATTGTTTATTAATTCTTCAATTACTGCTACAATTAAGTCAGAACCAGATTTTCCAGTACCTCCAGCAAACTCTTTTAATAACGGTACTTTTAAATCCTTGACATAAAAAGTAAGCCCTTTGGAAATTTCTTCCATCATTAATTGGTAGGCAAAATCTGCTCCTTTTTCTCCTTTTATTAAAGGATCATCAGGATCTTCAAAAGTGTAGGAAACTTCTAGCCATTTATCACTAGCCGTCGGTACAATTCCATATATATAATCTGAAGTATAAATCCATAATGGAGTTCCATTATTAAAAGAAGCATCTACAGTTGCTTTAAATTCCTCACTCATTTTGCATCATTAATATACAATATAATTTAATTTTATTCTAGTAGTTTAAAGTTAGTTTTTATTTTTATTTTAATAATTATAAAATTTTTATTATAATCTTATCTTTTAAGTTTATGTTTGAAAAAAGAGTTTAGATTAAAAATATTTTTGAAAAGGATAATGAGAAGTATAGACTGCAAACAGATTATAAATGAAATTCAAAATTGGATAAAAGAATATGTCGATTCTACTCAAGTTGATGGAATTGTAGTAGGGCTAAGTGGAGGTATTGATAGTGCGGTAACTTCCTTTTTATGTGTTAAAGCCATTGGAACGGAGAGGGTTATTGGATTAGGATTACCTTGTTCATCAATTTCTCAAGATTTAAAGGATGCAGAAAAAATGGCCAAACTACTAGGAATTAAATTTATTCAAATAGAATTAACAAGTGTTTATGATGAGTTTATTAAAGTTACCGAACCAATTTTTAAATCCTCTCCATTGGCGAAAGCTAATTTAAAACCACGATTAAGAATGATGACTAATTATTTCGTTGGTCAGTCTTTTGGAAAATTCCTTGTTGCGGGTACAAGTAATAGAACTGAATCGGCAATTGGATATTTCACTAAATATGGTGACGGAGGAGTTGATTTTGAACCAATAGGTGGATTATACAAATGTGAAGTAAGAAAGATTGCTAAATTGATAAATATTCCAGAAGAAATCATTAAAAAACCTCCAAGTGCGGGATTGTGGGAGGGACAAACTGACGAAGGTGAAATCGGGTTAACATATGATGTATTAGATGAGATTATCTTCAGAATTGATAATGGATATGATTTGAAAGATTTAAACCAAGAAGATGTTGATAAAGTTAAAAAGATGATGAAGTTTGCACTTCATAAGAATAAAATGCCTCCTTCTTTCAGAATAAATATATAGAACAAAAATATTACAAACTTGAGATAATTCTTCTAATATTATTAATTCTAGAAGTAATATTATCTAATTTCCCTCTCAATTCTTCACTTCGCCTTTGATATTCGGAATCGTTTATCGCCCCCACGCTGTAAACTTGCTCAACTTCATTAAAATCTTTTTCATATGAATATCTTTTCCCCTCAAGAGCGATTAATTCTTGATAGAGAGAATCCTTGTCTTTAGGTAGATCTTCGATAGTATATTCTTCTGATTCATCAAAGGTAGGTTTTTCAGGTTTTAGTTCTCCAAACTCAATAAATGGTTTTGCTTCAGATTTTACAATAAGTTCTTTCTCTTCTTTTTTCTTCTTTTTCTTTTCTTTTTCTGGCAAGATTTCAAAAGTTTCCTTTTGACCAGATATTTTATCGTTTGATTTGTTTCCAACTGATGAAAAAACTTTGAATAAATCAGTTCCAGTTGATCTAATTGATTCAGTTTCCACTTCTTCTACACTTACTGATTTAATTCTCGGCTTTTGAACAACATCAGGCTTTTCTTCATCTTTAGGCTTTTCAAAGAATTTTGGTTTTTTTACAGCAAAAGGTATACCTTTTTCCTCTTCCAAAACATCAAGTTCTATGATTTCAGAGATAACCGAGCTTTCTTTAGGTTTTTCAGGCATTACCGTAAAGGCAGGTGGTTCTGGAAGTTGGGTAGGTTTTTCTGATTCACTTAGTATTTTAGAAATTGATTCCGGTTTCTCCGGTAATTCTGCTGTCATTTTTGAGACTGATTTGTCAGATTCTTCTATTTCGTCCAAAATTGAATCTGCTTCTTTAGTAAGTTCTGAAATGATTTTCGGTTCTTGAAATTTTGTTGTAGGTTTTAAATCTTCAGATTTTGGAATTATTTCTTTTTCAGTTTTTGCTTCTTTCTCATTAAAAGGCTTTTT
This sequence comes from Candidatus Thorarchaeota archaeon, assembly GCA_048883045.1. GTDB lineage: Archaea > Asgardarchaeota > Lokiarchaeia > Sigyniarchaeales > SOKP01 > Loki-b32. The sequence goes on from JBHLRA010000056.1 coordinate 13,318, forward strand.
TAACTTATCTAATTCCTCCTCAATTTTTAATTGAACTTGTTGCACTGATTTTACTTCTATTTGTTCTATGGGTTTTTTTTCTTCAGGTTTAGTAGGAGCTTTAATTTGAGGAGGTTTTTCAGGTTTTTTAATAACTGGAATTTTAATTTTTGGTGGGGGTAATTTTACGACTTTTTTAGGTGTTATCTTTTTTACTACTTTCATTCTGGACACTTGCTTAAATGTCTCATCTTTTTTCTCTAATTCGAGTTTTAAGCCATTAATCTCATGTTTAAGATCATTTATTTCATCTTTAAATTTTTCAGAAACCTTGCCAACAATTTCATCTATATCAATACTAGCAGATTCTAAATCTTCATGTAAGCGAGAGGCTGGAGATTTTTTGATTTCTTCAATATGAAGTTGAAATTCAGGTATTTCTTCTGTGATGTTAATGATTTTTCCAATAAATTCAGGCAATTCAGACTCTACAAACCATAGTTCTAATGTATCCCAGCTGTCTAATTTATTTAAAGAATCTTCAAAAAGGCTCACGTTTGATTCTGCTTGAACCGTATTCAGAGTTTTCAAAGTTTGAATCTTTTCAATCAATTCCTCTCGAGCCGTAATTTCATCATCTGGAGTTGGTTCTCCTTGCGTTAAATATAGATAAATGTCCTTTATCTCTTGAACAATAGATTCGAACTTTTCTTCTTCGCTCATGAAGGATTGCATGTATGGTTTAATTTAATTATCTCTTAAAATATTTATTTAAATATTTAAAAACATTTCACTAATATATTTTTTTGCGATATCATTGGAAATTATATCTTGAAAAACTACTAATAACTTTAATTCTAAAAAAACAAAAAATACTTAAATTTATATTTATCGAGAGTATAATAAATTCTATGGTTGAATCCAATAAGGAAAATCAAATTTTAAGACTAAAAGATGGTCGCAAGCTTGGATACGCTGAAGGTGGAAATCTGAACGGTAAACCAATCTTTCATTTCCATGGAACCCCCGGATCTCGTCTTGAAATAAAACTCCTTAGTGAAAAATCAAGGGAACATGGAATTCACATGATTGTTGTTGACCGTCCAGGATTTGGACTTTCTGATTTCCAACCTAAACGAACACTTTTAGATTGGCCAGAAGATATCATCGAACTCGTTGATCACTTAGGACTAAAAAAATTTGCTGTGATGGGAATATCTGGGGGGGGACCGTATGCCACTGTATGTGCTTATAAAATTCCTGAAAGATTGACATGTTGTGGTATAATTGCAGGGATTGGACCGATTAATCTACCTAAGAAAGGAATGATGCTATGGAATCGTATTATCTTTTTTGTAGGGAGAAGGTTTCCATTCCTCTTAAAAAGGTTTATGAAAGCTGAAATGAAATTTTTTGAGGACAAAAATTCAGTTGAGAAACTAGCTGAAATGCTACCTGAATCAGATCGAAAATTTTTTGATGATCCCAAACTATTAGAGATTTTTATTGAAGAATCTAAAGAAGCATATCGTTCTGGATTAGATGGTGCGATCCATGATAATAGATTATTTTCAAAACCATGGGGTTTTAATTTAGACGAAATTTCTCCAGATCTTCAAGTATATTTATGGCATGGTGAACTAGACGTAAATGTTCCTATTTCTATGGGAAAAAAGATGTGCGAGTTAATACCAAATTGTAAGGGAAAATTCCTTCCAAATGAATCTCATATGTCTGTTGCTTTTAATCATATTGATGAAATACTTGAAACTTTAAAATCTTAAAAGCATTCTGGTATCACCCCATGGACAGCGAAGAAGATAGAAGACAGCATGATTATATAAATTACTATTATGAA
>JBHLRA010000057.1:0-14884 GCA_048883045.1 Candidatus Thorarchaeota archaeon
TCATCATTCTTTAAAATTGCAAATCGATAATTCTGAAATGTTAGAGAAGCTTCTTTTGTTTTCCAAGCATTTAATATTCCTTTTGCTTCTTCACTTGTGAGAGGAAAATCTCCGGATTTAAAAACAAGATCTCCCTCATTATTTAATAAAAACACTTCCTCTACACCTTCAAATTCATTTAATGCTTTAACTAGATGATTAAATCTTTGTTCTTCCATAATTCTTCATCTTTAGTAAAATTCTGTTTTTATTTTTATAGAAAGATAAAAATTTTGAAATTTAAATCTTTTTAGAACAGTAGATTCTCTATTTTAAAATTTTTAAAAAAATAAGACTATAATTATCTCAAAATACTTAAATTTTAATTGATAATTGCACTTAAGTGTTTGTTTTATGGTCCTAAATTTAGTTTTATTTGATAAGATCTATAATGTATCAGATAAAGGAAAGAAAGAAGACATATATCTTAGATATCTTAAATATTTAAAAGAGCATATTAAAGGATTTCCTGACACTTCTATAAATATCAAAAAGTTGCGTAAATTTGATAAAAGGTTTGAAATAACCATCAGTGGTCCAGAAGAGCAATTTGTTTATAACCTATTAAAAAAAGAAATCGGATCCATAAATGAATTTAAAGACATTAAAGTTAATAAGGAATATAAGGGTAATCTTGTGGATGTGGGAAAAGTTGGATTCGGTCTATTTGTGGATTGTGCTATTATGAATCCTAAAATGGATGTACTTATTAATTTGCATACACTGCGAAAACAATTATGTAGGGGAAAAGAAAAATCTTTAAAAGATATAATTGAAGCATATGATTTTATTGATCACTTTCCTGTATATGTTAAAATCACGGAGATGGATTCAGATAAAAATAAACTTTCAGGGGAATTGACACTGAAAACTTTGAGTTTTTTTAAAAAAATTATCTCTGAAAATATTGAGGGTGTGTTTTTGAGTGGAGAAACTAAAGGTCAATTCAAAAAAATAATCACTCAAAAAGGACATTTCCGAGACATTATTACAGTTAAAAGATTTGGATTTTTAGAAAATTTAGTTTTATTAAAGGAGGGATCTGATGCCCCAGGTATCATCGCACATATTGGGAATAGGCTTAAAAATTGTAAATTAAGCGCTATACGCCCAAGAAAAATCAGAAAACTTTTTTAAAAAAATAAAGAATGGTGGGCCAGGAGAGGTTTTCAAGAAAAAAAGAAGCTTTTTTTCTTTTTGAACTCCCGACCTTCTCGGTGTACTCACGATATAATACATTTAGTACTATATTAGCGAGACGTCTATTATTCAATTTTTCGTGAAAATTGAACCATAACCACTAGACCACTGGCCCTTATTTGAGCGCAATCGGTGGGATTCGAACCCACGAGTCCATCGGACACCGGTTTAGCAGACCGGCGCTCTACCAAGCTAAGCGACGATTGCTTTAATCAAATATTAATATTTAATATTGTACAATTTCAATATAACAATTCAAAATTTTAATATTTTATTATAGAAGTTGAAATTATGAAAGAAAAATAGCCAAATTTTATTCAAAATTCTATATCAAAATTCAATAATTTGTTGAAAGCTAAGAATTCTGATATTTTTTGTGAGAACTTATAACCAAAACTAAAATTACTAATGCTATGGGAATAATAAAACCAAAAGTAGAAGCTAAGAATTCCATAAGACTTATGACTATAAATCTGAATAAGAGATATTCGTAAATAAAAATGAAAAACATAATTACTAAAATGAAAATAATATTACGGATTCTAAAGACCTTATTAGTAGGTGATTTATTATCCCCTTTAGAAGTCCAAATTAAATAAAGTGTAAATGGAATAAATCCCCAGACAATAAAAATATATGAGAGAGAAATTGTATCCACTGAACAAAAATTAAATAAACAGATATAAACAGATAATGAAACGATCACTATGCAGTTTATAATACCAATAATTAGAAGAAACGTTAAAATAACATTCTTAAATTTCATATCTAATATTTTTATATTAAATGAAGAAATATAAAGCTTCATCATAAATTTAAAAAAAGAGATTAACACTGAATTGTATATCCAATCTCCTTTTTACTTTAAATAAACTAAGAAAACAAAAGAAGAAGAGAAAATTTATAATTCTAAATCTATAATTCATTCTGAGATTATTTCAAAAACCATTTTTTCAATAATCGGTTTTTTTGTATAACGTTTATCATAATACCAACCTACAAGATGCGCTTTTTGTTCTGGAGTTTTATTTGGTACTGGTGGTACAACTATAATCATAACACCATTAGATAAATACTTTAATATCCGTTTATCAATTGTATGAAGTTTTTCATTACCACTTGGATGGCTATGCCACATCCAGACTATATCTACACCCAATTCGGCTTTAAATTTGCGCATATTATAAATTTTCGATTTTTTATATCGCATCCAACTTCTGGGTTTAACATGAACTTTACTTTTACGTAGATCTGTATTCATTATAAATTTAGTACAAATACCGAAATTTTCTTTACGGTCAGCAAACAACCACCCATGTATTATCATAGGGTATTCCTCTGCCGCTTTTTGGGTAATTTCCTTGAACAAACTTTCCGGTATTAAATAACGAAAATCCTTTGCCCCACTCATTTCTTCAACAACTCAAGTAGAGGTCAATGTAGCATAAAATTTATAGTTTTCCTTATAAACAACATGAAAATAGTTAAGAAGCGATGAAAAATGAAAAAAATTTATTTTATAGCATATACTCTAAATTAATAGCTAATAATCATAAAATATAAAAAAATTACTTAATAACTAAAATAAGCAGATGTAGCCTAGCTGGTAAGACGCCGGCCTTGAGAATGGTCAATATTCAAGCGAGCCGGTGCGCGTGAGCGCTCGGGGGTTCGAGTCCCTCCATCTGCGTTTTATAGAGCTCTATGATTATAGTAGAATTAGTTTAAAGGGCTATTGGCGCAGGCAGGTAGCGCAACCGGCTCTTAACCGGCAGGTCGGGGGTTCGAATCCCTCATAGCCCGCTCTTCTTATAAACTAAGAATAATATGTAAACTTTTTTAATCAAAAAGTTATAAAAATTGAAAAACTACCTCAAAATCCGAAAAATCAAATGGTTTTAAAATATAACCATCAGCTTTAGTTTCACTCATTTTCTTTTCGACTTCAGAACCAGGTATTGCGGTTAGTAAATATATAGGAACATCCCGATATCGTTTATCATTCTTAATCATTCTGCAAATCTCATAACCAGAGATATCAGGAAGGATGATATCTAACAGAATAAGTCTTGGAATCCCTTCCCTTAATTCCTCTAAACCTTTAGTTCCACTTACAACTCCTTTACATATATATCCTTTACTTTCGAAGTAACTAGTTAGCAATCGGATGGTTGCTAAATCGTCTTCAATAAGGAGAATATCATACTGAGAATGTGGTTCTTCAGAAACAATATTATCCAAGACGCTTATTATTTTGTTTTCAAGCAGTAAACTCTGATCAAAGATATTTTTAATGGTTAACAGGATTTCTTCATTCAATTCATCTCCATAATTTTCAAGAAGGAGCTGACTAAATCCTTTTATAGACGTAAGCGGTTCTTTTAACGCATGAGAAATATTAGAAATCGTTCTCTCATCCATTTTACGTAAGCTCTCACCGATTTGGTCTGATTTTTGCTCAATATAGAAGTCAACACTATCCCTAATCAATGCTGAAATGGTTGAATATTCGTGAGTATCTTTAAAATCTTTCCATTGTTGTTTAGTGTCTTCAGAAACATATAAAGAAATTCGTTCTTTATCTCTTTGATAAATTTTCTCCCCTTTTTGCCACTTTTTAAACCCTTCTGTGACAGTTCCTCGCCAGATAGCATATCGTTGAGTCTCCTTTTCATATTTCTCCATTTCTGGTGTTTTTTTAATAGAATTATTTTTTTCATTCAAAGGAGACTCCTCATTATTCTTATTTATTGCGGCTTTTTCCTCTTTTTTATCAGTATCGATGATTTTTATACCACAAATATCTTACTAAATTTTGTTTGAAACCATAATAAAAGAACTATTATTTAATTATTGTGAAAACATAGTTAGTCCGAGTTATGATCGATTTGTGAAGGTTTTTAATGATGTATTTTAAAAAATTTTAAAGTTCATGATTTAAAATTTGTACACAAATTTTGGACTAATTATTAAAAAACTAATATAACAAGGATATTATATTGGTTTAAAATTGAAAAATTAATAATTTGTGCTAGCAATGTATTACAGCAAATTTTTACTTAGAGCTCTTATTATACAAATGAACACATTTTCAATTCATTTTGTTATCATAGAAACATTTAAATATGGGAAATACGCGTTTTAGTGTGTGTATAAAAATACTAAAAATTATAAATTTTTGATAATAGGTTAAGGTTTAATATTAATGGTTCTCGAAATTACACTGCAAACAGGCTTTTGTCCTGAATGTGGCGGCTCCACGATTGATATTCATCAAAGAGGAGAAATAGTTTGTCAACATTGTGGATTGGTTGTATTCGAAAAAGCAGTCGATGTGACTCACAGTGGTATAAGGGCTTATTCAAAACAAGAGAAAGATAAAAAAGAAAGAACTGGTTGTCCAATTTCAATTTTGATGCCTGATATCGGCTTAAGTACAATTATTGATAGAACAAAAATTAAAAATCCTGATTTAAGGAGAGCAGCAAAATGGAATACTCATTTATCATGGGAAAAGCGTAACATGCTTATTGCCATAACTGAGTTAAAAAGGATTGGTAGTAATTTAAATTTTCCAGAGCGTGTAAAAAAATCAGCTGTTCGGCTTTATAAAGAAGTATTTAAAAAGAATCTCTTAAGGGGCAGATCTATAAATGGTATGATTGCAGCATGTGCATATTATGTATGTAAACAAGAGAAGGTTCCTATTACTCTTCAAGAAATCTTAGATGAAGCTTCAATAAATAATAATATTGTGAAGAAATGCTATAAGATCTTAGTAAGAGAATTGAACTTAAAATCACCTCATATTGATCCTGTGTCCCTTATACCACGTTATTGCGCGGATTTAGGATTAGACATTAATGTTGAAAAGGAATCTATAAAAGTATTACAAAATTTTATCGAAAACACATCTATATGTGGTAAAGATCCAAAAGGGTTATGTGCAGGTTCGATTTATCTAATATCTAAATTAAGGAATCACAAGGTAAGTCAAAAAGATATTTCACGAGTTATAGGAGTTACCGAAGTGACTCTTCGCTCAAGATATAAGGAATTTTTACAAAATGTTTCCTTTAATTTTAATGCTTCATTAAGCTAAATTTTTCTTTTCCATTTCGTTATTTGCTAAGGGTTGAGAGGGCGCAATCATTTATTTTATTATTTCATCACTTCATTATATAGAAATTTTAAGATTTTCAGAATTGATGGTATGAAGCTCTAATTTATGAAGTTTTTATATAAAGTATTTTAAATAGAGCTCAAGATTTTGAAAAAAAGGGATTTATTATCCAAGATAAATGCCTTGATTGTGGAGGAAAGATTTCACCTGGTTAAGATTTTTATTTATCATGTGGTTCAAAACTGGAAGACAAACAAGTTAGAACCAGGGAAGAACAAAGAGTCATTAGTAAGAAAGTAAAGGAAAAACAAAAAGTAATAAGAGTAGAATTTAGAATAAGGGATTGGGAAAAGCAGAAGGAAGAGAGAAAGGAAGCTGGTAAGAAGGGGATACATAAGGAAATTATTTATGTTTTTTGGTATCTAATAGTCTCTAGTGTAATAGGGATAATGGGTTTCTTCGTAGGTTTAATTTATTTTAATGAAGGGGGTTTAGGATTCCTAATTGGATTCCCAGCACCATCAATTATACTAGTTATATATTGGGTGCTTGAAAATTATTAAAAAATGATTTAATGAACAAATTAATTTTGATGTCCGGTTCTTCTGGCTGCTATTTGTCCTACTTTCCTACCAGGAGGAGTATTTCTACTAGTTGTTGTAGATTTGTGAGGGGATTGCTTTGCTCCGCCGCCATATGGATGAGAAGCAGCCACCATAGCGACGCCACGGACAACTGGCCACTTTTTCGCTTTGGACTTCACATAATGAAATTTATTGCCAGCTTTAAGGAATGGTTTATCGGTACGTCCACCCCCGGCAACAACGCCAATTGTAGCTAAGCATTTTTCATTTATCCATTTTGTTTTCTTGGATCGGAAAAGTAATTCAACTTGATTTTTAGATTTATTTCTCACAATTGCCGCTACTCCTGAGGCTCGGGCGAATTTTCCTCCATCTTGTGGTGTTGCTTCTATGTTAAAAACAAGAGTTCCTATTGGCATTTTTTTTAAAGGTAAAATATTTCCAACTTCGATTGATTGACCATAGCCAGTTTTTGATTGTACAAATTCTTGCCCTACATAGATTCCTTCTGGAGGTAGCCATAAAGCTTTTTCTTTAGTATCTTCATATTGAATTTGAGCTACTGGAGCACCTCTACCTGGGGAATGTAGAAGATCTATTACTTTAAATTTAAATAATTTCTCGCTTTTTTTGAAGGGACGATATTTTACTTGTCCTACATGCCGATGACTAGGAGATCTAAAACCTAGGACACCTCGACCTTTCCGTTGTGCTAAAATTCGTTTTCCCAAACTACATCACTGTATTCACTGATTAAGAACTTAAATAATTCAAGGTATAAATTTTTTATCTTTTTACTTTATATAGATTAGAAATTAGAGTTTTTTAGATTTTAATAATTCATCAATGTTATAGTTGAAAGCGATAGGGATTTCTCGCTCTAAGAATTCACCTGCTATATTCTCTAATAATAAACTTTTTACTTCTTCTGGGTTATTTGTTTGTCCTAGTACCCAACCAAGTTTAATATAAGCTGTTTCTGGTAATAAGTTTCTTCCTGGAATGACTCCCATATTAAGTAATTCTCTTCCAGTTGAATAGACATTCATGCCTACAAATCCATGAAGTGTCTGGGTAGTCATTAATATAATTATACCTTCTTGAATAGCTCTTTCTATAGATTCATAAATAGTAGTTGATACGTGACCTAATCCGGTTCCTGCTATTACAATTCCTTTATATCCATTGTCAATATAAAAATCGATTTGTTCATTAACTGTTCCTGGATACGAATATATTAAAGCAATCTTATTTTCGAAATTAGTAAGAGCTGTTGTTTTAGATTGAGATCTTTTTCTATAATCATTAGTAAACATTTTAATTATTCTATTTTGAACCATACCAAGTGGTATACTGTTAATAGTTCTAAATGTATTTCTAACAGATGAGTGCATTTTTCTTACTATGGTTCCTCTATGGATTAAACCATAATCATGAGACGGTGAACCTAGCATTGTAATAACTACTTCAGCGATATTTGATTTTGCCACTACGGCAGCATTTATCAAATTTTGTGCGGCATCTGAGGAAGGTCTATCAGAACTTCTTTGGCTACCAACTAGAACAACTGGAATTGATAGATCTTTTATCATAAAAGAAAGTGCTGCACTAGTATAAGACATAGTATCAGTGCCATGCCCTATTATAATTCCATCAATTCCAGAATTTGCCGTATCCACAATCCTTTCCGCTAAATTTTTCCAATTTTCTGGCTTCATGTTTTCTGAAAGAATTTCAAAAACAATCTCGCATTCAAGATTACATATCTCTGCTAGTTCTGGAACAGCACTAAATAATTCTCCTGGTGTGAAAGAAGGGATGACAGCGCCAGTTGTATAATCTAATCTTGAAGCAATAGTCCCACCAGTTCCAAACAATTTTATATTTGGGAGTTCCTTATTTATAGGAAATTCTTTTTCTGGAATTTTATATATTGCCTCTCTTTTTCCGATTTTTTTTATTTCGTTTATTTCAGATACCTTTAGTCCAACATTATAATTATTTTCTAGTTTAATATTAATGAAATTTGGAGCCGAATATTCATTTCTTGGCAATATAATCCCTTCATAGTTGGTTTTATCTGTTTTAATTTGAACAATATCCCAAATTTCAAGTTTATTCTTTATTAGCAGATCTTTGCCTTCTCCTCTATACCCTCGCAATTTATCAACCATTTATTTCAACTCCTTTAATTTTTCTTTAATAGAATTTTCTAATTCCTTAGATACAATAGCGCCATCTATTTTCCCACGAACTTTTTTCATAATTTCTCCCATTAATGGCCCTTTTGCTCTCATTTCTTTTTCTGTAATTAGTTTAGAATTTTTATTTATAATCTCGACTATTAATTCTTTAAGATATTCTTCTGAAATACTCTCAATTTTCAATTTTTTTTTAATTTGACTAATAGAAAGTTCAGGATTTTCTGCTTTAAGTTTCATTAATTCTTCAATTGCTTCTTTACTAATCTCTTTTTTATTCAAAAGCCTGAAAATTTCAATATAGTCATCATCAGTTATATTTTCAATATCTTTCCCATCTCTTCTAAGGGCAGTTGTAGTTTCTAATAGAGTTGTGAAGACTAATGAGGGATTATCTGGAAATCGGTTTATTATATCATTGAATAACTTGAGTCTACCCGTAAAAATTAGATCTTTTATCAATCTTTCTTCAGTTTTATATTTTTTTGAATACTTTTTTATCGTTTCCCATGGGTATTCAGGGAGATTTTTCTTAATTTCATTAATTTCTTCTTTAGAATTAAAAATAGCTTCAGAATCTGTATCAGGATATAATCTAGCTCCTCCATGGAGTTCTCTCAAAAATTCAGTGTTTCCATCTTCCAGTGCTTTTCTAGTTTCAGGAGGAACACCTTTGAAAGCGAACTTAACTCGATTGATTATTACAGTCATGGCCTTATTCACTTCTTTTTTAGTCCCTAATACTAATATAAAACAATCATTTTCTTTCGACACTAATTTTTCTTTGATCTTCTTAACATCTTCATTTGAAAAATTATATGTTTCTAAATCTTCATCAGAGTGAATAATTCCTCTCAAACCGGATATCAGCTTTACCTTTCCACTTACTTCAGTTCCAAACCTATAATTTTCCATCAATTCTTTTCCAAAAATCCCTTTAAATCCCAAAAAATTAATCCCGAATATTTTTTTTCCCGATTTAATACCCTTTGATATGAAATTGGACTTAGATTTAGCTAATGTATCAGTTAAATCTATTGCTTTATCTGGAATACTTTTAGGATCTAATTTTTTTCTTTCTAATTCTTCTTTAATTTCAAGGAGTCTTAGTTGCCGTGAAATTTCATTATTAATCAATATTGGAATCCAACCTAATTTCTGCACACCTTTTATTTCAATTCTGGTTCCTGTTTCAATACTTACATTAACATCTTGTCTTATTGATCCCAGAACTTTTTTTACATTTGTTGACCATAATAACAATCCGATTCTCTCAGCACAGTCTCGACATTCCTCAGGAGTATTTATATCTGGTTTGGTGGTTACTTCTACCAATGGAATTCCCAATCGATCTAAACGAAAAAAATTCCTCTTATTTTCAGTTTTAATTTTTCTCGCAGCTTCTTCCTCCAGACTTAAAATGTCTATCCCAATTTTTTTACCACTTTCTAAAGTTAAATAACCATCAGTACCAAGTATCATGGTTCTTTGAAATCCACAGGGGACACTTCCATCTAAATAATTTTTTCGACACACATGCATTTCTTCAATTATATTAGCATCTAAAAGCATTGCAATTTGTAAAGCTACTTTTCTTGCTTCATTATTACAGGAAAATGGTGGTGTATCATCCAGTTCATAGGTACATACAACATCATTATATCCTTCATATGTAATTCCCATTCCCTTTTCATATTCTGTAAGCATTGCTTTGTCATAAGTTCCCATTTCACCCAAAACAGGTCTCATTTGTCGATTTATAGTAAAATCTGGCTCTCGAGTTCCTTGAAGTTTAGCTGGACATCTACAGAATAATTTTTTTTCAGTATCAAGTTGTTGGTGAATCTCTAATCCACATTTAAGGCCAAGTTTTTTATAATCAAATTGTTCTTCCATAATCAATCGAATCTTCTTTTTAATAATAATCAAATACTATAATTAGTGAAGTAATAAATCTTATAATTATTTTCAAAAAAGGTTTGGGGATCTTTTAGTTTAGAATGTCTTAAATATATAATAACCATTACTATAAAAATATCATTTTATATAGTTTTATAGCAATATCTTGAAATAATTTCATCTTGAACTGCTTTAGGAAGATCTATAAACCTGGCACTATAGCCAGAAACTCGAACCATGAAATTAGGGTAATTTTCGGGGTATTTTTGAGCATCTTTAAGATCCTCTAAAGATATCGAATTAAACTGAATATGAGATCCATTTAGATTAACATAAGCTCTTAATAATGATTCTAGGATCTTTCCATCTTGAGTTCTCGCAATCTCAGGATCGATATTTATTGTACATGCTAAGCCATTAGCGAGTAGTGAAAGATCAGATTTTGTTACACTATTAATTGTTGCAGTGAGACCATTTTTTGCGGTGAAACCGGGTGCTATATCTTTTGCTAAAGGTTTACCTTTTTTTCTACCGGAAGGAAGTGCTCCAGTAAAAATGCCAAATCCTACATGAGTGGTCATAGCATGAATCCCTACTCTATATTCTCCTCCCCTAGCACTTTTAAAGCCTTCTACAGATTTATAAAGAATTTCAGTAGCCTTGCGAGCATAAATGTCCACTCGATCATCATCATTCCCGTATTTAGGACATTTATTCAAAAGATAGTTGTGAAGCTCTTTATACCCCCGAAAATTTTTCTTTAAAGCATGTACCAAAGTCTGCATGGATACCTTCTTTTCTTTAAAAATTGCCCAATCAATAGCAGCAAGTGAATCTATTACATTAGAAAAACCTGTCACATGAATTCCAGAGAAGTTATATTTAGCGGATCCTTCATTTACATCAATTCCTTTTTCAACACACCCCTTAATACATAGAGACATTAATGGTGTGGGCTTCAGTTTCTTATGTGCTTCTTGATATGCATTTGCAGCGGTTATAGCCATTCTCATCATAGATTTTAAGTTATTACCTAAAGCATCTAAAATATCATCAATTGTATTAAATGAAGTTAGTTTTAAATCAGATTTTATATGATTACTTATCATAGTTTTATCAGTTCCTAATGTAAGTTCCATAGCTTTTGCATAGTTAAGAAAAATGGCTCCAGTATTATCAAATGAAGTTCCTGAAGTAGATAATCCGACACACCCCACTACACCATAATCTCGTGCCTCTTGCTGTGAGATACCATATCTCATTAAACTTTTTACCACTAAATCATCATTATAAAGTCCAATGACATTATTCCCTTTAGCTAGGACTCTAGCTATTTCCTTATAAAGTTTGGAGGGTGTATTTTTATGTATTCTTATAACTAGATTAGGACTGGGCACAGATAATTCATCTATAGCTTTTAATATGAGATATGTTAATTTATTAGTACAATCATTTCCGTTCTTATCGATACCACCAATTAAAATGTTCTGCGTAGTAGCCATCCCTCCAAAGTATTGAGTTGCTACCGAATCATAGAGTGCAATGATTTCATTTGTCTTTAATAAAAGATTCTTGATTAAATAAAGACTATTATTAGAATCTTCATTATAATAATGAAGTAAATACTGGTCCATTCTGCCAAATGAGATCCCATGTTCAAAGTTCTCGATATGAAGTGCCATATGAATGAACCAGATAAATTGAATAGCTTCTTGAAAATTTCTAGGAGGATATTCAGGAACATTATTGCAAGTCTTTTCGATAAATTTTAGTTCTTCTTTTCTAGATAAGTTTATTTCTTCTGAAGCTAATTTTCTTGCTTTTTCAGCATATTTATGAGCAAATGCAATGAGAGCTTCTGAAATTATAATAATAGATTTATAAAAAGCGATTTTATCTTCTATTTTCGAGCCCGAACTTGTAGTAATTTTGTAATGATCTATTTTAACTTGAGAAAATTCAATGTATTTTTTTAATCCTAAAGATAAAAGTCTTGGATAATCGATTACAGCATGAGCAATTCCTCCTATCTCTGTTGCCACATATGCACATCCACTAAATGAGGTTTCAAAGACGTAGTCTGGAGCAAGTTCCCTAGCATAATTATCAATCTTTAAATTATCATAAAAAGGGGCGATTATTTCTCTAAGAATTTTAATGTCTGAATCCTTAACTTTTATCGGATTGACTGTTCTTTTAGAAAGAATCTCTAATTCCTTCATGATTCTAAAGCCACTTGCTTCAAGTCGAGGAATTGCAACGGGGATCTCTTCATCAAATGTGCCTACAATATTTTCATCTGGCCTAATAATGATGGGCAAGTTCTCTAATGTGTTCTTCAACCCTTCCGCTTGTCTAATAATCATAGGTTTATTTTCAGTCCCTTTAAGCGCTTCAGTATAATATATAGGTACTTTGAGTGAAAGATGAGGAATACCGTGAATTGCTTTATTTAGCGGTTTTATTGTCAAGTTTATCCCAATACTAAGGAGATGATTAATTTATGTTAGATAAATTCTTATATAATCACTTAAATCTTTAGTCATTATTAAATTAAATATAATTCAATCTATATGTTCTTTTTAACAATTTTGCTCATAATTTCACTCTAAAGAATAAATCTTGTCTTTTTGGGAGATATTTGCATGTTTGGAAAGGTAATTCATTAGTAATTGCCTTTGATCAGGATTTTTTTCGATTTGCTGCTCAATTTGAAATAATTGATCCTTTAAACTCTCAATTCTTATCCAATGTATTTTTTCAAAAAATTTTAATATTTTTTTAAGAAATTCTTCAGGCGTGCCAAATCTTTGTAAGTCTTCCTCTATTATTTTAATCCATTTAATAAACGCATTTTCATTTTTAAAGGTTATAAATAATTCATTATCTTCTGCCAATTTCATCCACAAATATTTGTCTTTATCATCAAGCATTCTATTATAATTAATAATAAATCTTACATTTTCTTTTAGCAGTTTAATTCTTTCTTTCTTGGCTAATTCATTTTTAAATAGAAGCTCTGTCTCAACTAAGTCAAGTCTGCAATAATAATCTGTAGGCGAATATATAAATTCCGTTATTCTTGCTCCTAACATTCCAAAGATCGCTGCAAAGTATTTAATGTTTTCAAAATGAAGATTTCTTTGTTTTCCGATAAATTCTAAAACTCCTTGAATAGATTGGTTTTTTTCTCCAGGTGTAACCTCCAACCTCATATCTGTAGATACATTACTCGTGCCATATCGAGTTCTTATCCTTTCAAACAACAGACTTAAATCCTTAAAATGCCTTGATTTAAAATGCTTTCTCAGCCAATTTGTATATCGCAGCAAAAAACGAGTTGTAAATTCTAAAGAAAAAGGAGTAAATCGATTAGATTCTGATACCATTTCGTAAAGTGGAATTGTAGCTTTAAATGTGAAGGGTTCAAAAAAATCTTTAACTTCTTTATCTTCTACTCTTTTAAAATCATCAAGGGTTTTGCCTTTTTCAAATAATTCTAAAACATATTCCATTACATGATTATAGAAATTAGAGATACTTCTAAATCTCTCATCATTAGGATCTTCTCTGTACTTCACATTTACATATCTTTTTATCCATTCTTTAAGAGCTGGTGATATTGAAATCGTTTGATGGGCTGTTTTCTTATTTGAGAGATACTTTTTCTTGGTCATATAACTCATAATTTAAAATAGATTTTAAATATATATTAGTTGAAAAGGCAGATTTAATAATTACATATCCAATATTAATTAAAATTTAGAACTAACTTGGCATTTGCAAGATACATTTCTCCCTAATCTTCTTAAGATCTTATATTTCAATATACCTCCATACTTTAGTAAGGAGAATGTCAATTTCGTCGATCTGATTTTTTATTATTAATATTTATAAATAAAAATAAAAATCAATAATTGGGCAATTTTAAACGATAAAAATCAAGGGAAAGACAGGAGACCCTTGCCACAAAAGTAAAAAAGGGGAAAATGCTGGGGTTGAGGAGGTCGAAACTCCTTTTTTTTATTTTATAATTAGGAGAATATTTATGATTTAAAGTCTTTCAAGTAAAATAACTCGTTTTCATAAGAAACTTGTGCTCTTTTTGCAAGATTTTTCAATAAATATGCTCTTTCATGAGAGAATTTTGATTCAGATAATTTAAATTGAAAACTAAGATCTTTTTCACTTATGATTTCAATCCAATGTAATTTTTCAAATAATTTTAACATATTAAGATGATACTCATCTTTATCTCCAAATTTTTCGATTTCATTTTCAATAAGATTTACCCATTTTTTTTTTACTTGTTCGTTATCAAATGTAATGAAAACTTGTTTATCTGACGCTAATTTCATCCATAAATAATAATCTTTATCATTAATTATCCTATTATAATTAATAAAATAAGAAACATTATGATTCATTAGTTTGATTCTTTCTTTCTTTGCTAAATCTTTCCTATAAAGTAAATTTGTGGCTTTTAAATCTAATCTACAATAATCATCTTTCTTAGAATAAAGAAAATCCGTTATTTTTGCCCCTAATAATCCAAAAAGAGCAGCAGCATATTTATAATTCTCAAAAGATAAGTTTTTATATAATCCAGCATGCTCAAAGACTCCAGTTAAATCCTCCCTTCCTTTTCCAGTAAATAGATCTAATCTAAATTCTTTTGTAATATTATTTGAAAAAATATAATTTCTTATTCTACTGAATTGCGTGTTAATACTTTTTAAATCATCAAAATCTATCCTAGAAAGATATAATCTTCTAAGGGTAAAAAAGAAAAACGTATTTTTCTCTAATGTTGGACTTTCATACCGATTTGTTTTTAT
>JBHLRA010000058.1:0-9361 GCA_048883045.1 Candidatus Thorarchaeota archaeon
CCAAAGTACTAAATTAAAATAGGATTGGTAAATCATTGTGAGATCTATTAAACGTGAGAATATTGAGAGAATAACGAAGATTAAGGATGCAAAAAACCAAAAAAATAAAATTCCAAATCCTAAGAAAATTATTATTTCATAGCCATATTTCAGATATCTTAAAAGATTAAATTGTAATGCACTATCATGATGACCAGAGAAAATCAAAATTTTTTTTAGATCACCTGTAGGCTTAATTTTGCCTATAACATTTTGAGATTTCTTTTTTTTAAATAATGGATCAATAAACTCCTTATAACAAAAAAATTCCTTCCATGCAATCAAAATTGCCAAGAATGCTAGGAAAGTTGCTATGGGAGATATAATATATACCAAAAATGAATAAATAAATAATTGGATTAAAAAGAATAAGCTAAATGATAATAATATTATTAATATATCTATTTTTATCCAACCCAAAGCAGCTCTTGGATGACAAGTGAAAGGTTCAATAGTTACTTCATCGCAAGTTTTCTCGAGTTGACTTTTAATAATTTCTGCTCCTTTCGCTTCTTGTGGACTGCAGGGCATTCGTGGACCGCATTTATCAATTATTTTTTGTATAATATCATACATATATTCCGAATCTTCTTTTGTAATATCAATCTCCAAATAATTCTCCTCTACTTTTATGATTAATTTTTATTAAATGATTAAAAAGTAGAAAAAATAAAATTATAAAAATTTATTCTTGAGATTTTGATTCATTTATTAAGAATGAAATACAAATTTTTAGAATAATTTCTAAAGTTCCTTTTTGAATTTTATCAAAAGTATCCTCTGATTGATGATAATAACTAGAACGATTTTTCCAATCGGCTGCATTTATAAAACCTGCTTTAATTCCTGCTTTTGAGAATGCCGCAGCATCTGAACCACCAGTAAGACGTCCTAAAGTTTTTTCTAATCTCCCTGAGCCCATTCGTTTTGCCTTAACATTTACTATTTGTGCTGCTTCTGATAATTTTTGAATTACTTCCTCAGAATGCCAAGTTCTAGTAGTAGGTTCAAATTCTATTATATAAACATGATCAGGATTCTCAAGTCCATCCATATTTACAACTAAAGTGTTGTACTTTTTTAGTTCTTTATTATGAGCTTTTGCATACCGATAAGCCCCTCTTAAACCAACTTCTTCACATCCAAAACTAATCAGTCTTATTTCAGTGTTAGGAGGGATTATCTCCCTATTTTTTTTTAGATATCTTCCCATTCCTTGAATTACTGAGCAACTACTTAAATTATCTACGGCGCCTGGCACAACATTCCCCTTCTCTCCCAGAGGTACAAAGAAATATAAGAGAATAATAAAAGGACTTCCAATAATAAGAACCCATATCATAACATTGAGAAAAATTGCTTTCAAACTAATGAACCCAATTAAAATAAAGGTTAAATGTAGAAATGATAGGATCAACCAGAAAAACATAAAAAAAATTACTCCAAATGCTATGGGTATAAACTTCCATCCTAAAAGTTTCATCAATTTAAACTCAATCGCGGTATCCATATGACTTGAAAAAATTATAATATTATTTAGCTCTCCCTCTGATTTGAATTTACCAATTACATTTTGTGAGGATTTTTCATGAAATATCGGGTCTATAAACTCTTTGTAATTAAAAAATTCTTCCCACATAATTAGAAAAGGTAAAAATACAAGAAGAAAGGATAATAGACCCATAATTAATAACCATAATTGTTGTGTAAAAATTTGGCTGATAAAATAAAGTAGAATCGATATCACAATCATAAACATATCCAATTTGATCCAACCTAAAAATGCTTTTGGATGACATGTAAAATCCTCAACTAAAACCTCGTCGCAAGATTTCTCAAACTCTTTCTTTATAATTTCAGCAGCCTCTGCTTCTTGTTTACTACATGACATTCTTGGTCCAATTTTATCAAGGATATTTTGGACAAAGTCATACATATATTTCGAATCTTCATCAGATATTATAATGTTCATAATTCTAATCTTTACTATACTTAAAATGAAATCTAACAATATTCAATAAGAGATAATCCGTAAGAAGATTTATTAATATTTAGAAAATTATAGAAAAATTAAGTCAGATGACAGAGCTACAAAAACAATTTGTCTGTAAAAAATGTGGTTATAATATGATAGGGCAATATTTTCAGTTTTGTCCTTTTTGTGGTTCCTCTAATGAAAATTTTATAACTGCTGAAGAGTGTTCACATAATTATAATATCATGAGTTCAAGGATAACAGATAAAGTTTTTCGCTTATATTCGCATCCTTCTTTAGGACTTGAACATTTTGCTTATAGCATTCAAATAGATAATAAAAGAATTTGGATAGACTGTCCTTCAACCTTCTCTAAGGATTTAGAGCCAATGGATAAAATTTTGTTTACACACCATCATTTTCTTGGAGCATCTAACCTATATAGAGGATATTATACTGCATTTATCTGGATTCATAAGAGTGATGCTGAGCATTTAATTTCTTCAAAACATTCTTTTGATAAAAAATTTACACAAGATTTTAACCTATCTGGAATAGAAGCATTTCATATTGGTGGACACACTCAAGGATTCACCCTTTATATTTTTGAAAATATACTTTTTATTTGTGATTATTTAATTCCATTAGAGCAGAGTTTTATACTTAATCCTTATGGATCATTACAGAATACTATGGAGGGCGCTAAAAGAATCAATAAAATCGTCGAAAAAAGAGAATTAGAGATTGTTTGTGGTTTTAATTATGTGTCAGATTTTCATATTTGGAAAAATCATTTAGAAAAGCTTTTAAAATACTAAGGTAATTTATAAGTTTAATGGATTCTATGCTTCAATCTTAATTTTTAAAATAAAAGAATTTCATTAAATTTTTTATGTAGAATTTCTCTATTTATAAATAGTTGAAATATTAATTTGACAAAATAAAGCATGGCTGAATCATATAAAATACTTAGAGTTGTATGTCCTACCTGTCAAAAAGTTAAAAATGTCAATATTCCTGAAGCTATTTTCTCGCAAAAAAAATTTGGGACAATTAAAATTCAAATACCAATCAATGCTGTATGCCCAGAACACCAATTTATCGTCTTTGTTGATACAAAAGGAATAATAAGGGGATATGAAAAAATTGATATTCAGATGAGTACTATTTCTCCAGAAATTGACAATAAAACAGCAGGAAGGATAAATCTTAGAAATTTAATTCAAATTTTTGGCATCTATGGGATTTTCAGTCTTATTCATGCAAAAATATTTAATTATCCCGCTTATATAATAAAGGGTGATGATTTTGAATATAATGAAGCCTTATTGAATTCAGTTGGAGATAATATATTACCTGAAACATATAGAGGAAGTAAAACAATTAATATAATTGAAGATCCAGATATTAACAAAATTAAAGTTAAAGATAAAAATGCATTAATATTGGATACAGCTCAACATATTTTTCAAACTCCTTGGACAAGTAAATTAAAATTCGAAGAACAAATAATTAAAAGATCGTTGGAAATAATTGATGATGAAGAACAACTAAAACTCCTTCAACAAGATATTATTCAACTAATTAATGAAGTGCATTATACAGTATCAATCCTAGATACAGTTGATCAAATTTATGAAGATGAATTGGTAGATAAAGTGTCTAAGGCTCTGAATATTAAAAAAATTAGTAATTATCGTTTGAATTTGATTAAAGAGTTTATTAGGCGAAATATATCAAAAAAAAATGTGACTAAAATTAAGAGTAGAGTTGGAGAGTTCTTAGGTGTTATTTAATATTCAATTGCAGGTTTTACCTTTTTATGTTTTATAGAAAAAATAAAATAAAGATCATTAATTTAATTTAAAAAATAATCATAAATTAAATTCGAAAAAAGAAAGGGACCAAAAATGGTTGTAGTTGGTGATTGGGGGTTCCAAAATAGATTCAATCGAATCATTAAGCCAAAGTCTGGACGATGTGTTATGTTAGCAATAGATCATGGTTATTTTGGAAATGTTCCCGGTCAATTAAAATGTTTTACTGATATGAAACCTTTATTTGAGTATGCAGATGCGCTTATGCTTACTCGTGGGATGCTTAGAAACTGTGTACCCTCGGAAATTGATGTTCCTATTGTCTTAAGAGTATCAGCAGGAGCTTCAATGTTAAAGGAACTCTCCAATGAAGAAATAAATGTTGCAGTTGATGATGCAATAAGATTGAATGTATCAGCCATTACTTGCTCGATTTTTGTAGGAGGAGAATATGAAAAACAAACATTAATGAATCTTTCAAAATTAGTAAATTGGGGTCAGGAATATGGAATTCCTACATTAGCGGTTACTGCTGTTGGAAGAGAAATGGTGAGAGACGCTCGATATCTTGGCATGGCAAGTAGAATGGCAGCTGAAATGGGAGCTACTTTTGTAAAAACATATTATTGTGAGAATTTTGAGGAAGTCACGAGTATTTGTCCAGCACCTATCGTAATAGCTGGAGGTAAAAAGATAGAAGAAAGAGATGCTCTACAGATGGGTAAAAATGCTGTTGACAAAGGAGCCGTTGGTGTCGATATGGGCAGAAATATTTTTCAGAGCGATTCTCCTATTGGTATGATTAAAGCAGTTCGTGAAATAGTTCATAACAATGTTTCTGTGGATGAAGCTTTTGAAATATATCAACAAGGTCCTAAAGGACTCTAATTCTATCATTTATTTTTTTTTAGATTTATTATGAAATTTATATCCAAATCTAAATATTTACCTAATAATCGAAAATTCTTGGACAAGATTGAAGTATCAGCAAAAAAGCTGTCTTATAAATTAGCACATTTAGAAATAAAGACTTTAAATATTTCTGATTATATGGCTAATTATTTTGGAAAATCAATTTCAAATTTGAAAGGAACATTGCAAAGGTATTCGCTATTATTAGCTCTATGTTTGAAAAATTATAGGAATTCCTTAGAAGATTTCGTCTTTATTGAGTATGGTGGTGGTTCTGGCATCTTCTCATTGCTAGCAAAAGAAATCGGAATTGGTACGGTTATATATAATGACATTTACAATACTTCTTGTCAGGATGCTAAAGAGATTGCTGAATCAATAGGAAATGTTGCAGATGAATACATTTTGGGTGAAATACAAGAAATTGTAAATTACTGCAATGATAGAGGAATCTATTGCAATGCTGTAGGATCTTATGATGTAATCGAGCACATTTATAATATTGAAGGTTTTTTTAAAGGATTAATAGAATTACCACAAAAAAGCCTAAGTCTCGTATTAGCTTCAGGAGCGAATCCTTACAACCCTATTATTAAAAGAAGGATAAAAATGCACCACCATAATTGTGAATTTATTGATAAACAAAAAGAATATGGACATAAAGAAGGATACACATTAGAAGCTTATGCGAAAATAAGAAAGCAGATAATTTTTAAGATTTCAGAAGGAAAATTAAATTCTAAAGAGTTAAATCTCTTAATAAGGCTAACTAGAGGATTAATTGAGGATGAAATAAAAGAATGCGTTTTAAATTATTTAGATTCAAAAATATTGCCTACAAAAAAAGATAAAAAGTTTCCATCAAATACATGTGATCCCTTTACAGGAAATTGGGCTGAAAGATTAATGTTTCCAAATGATTTGTTGGAGTTTTTTACCCAGAATGGTTATAATGGTCAAGTAATAGCAGGATTATATGAAAACAGAAAAAATCTCACAACAAAAAAATATATTCCTAAGATAAATCTGAACATAGCTTCAATATATAATCCAATATCAAATTTAGCTAATCTTATTATTAATCTGTTTTCCAATAAGGGCTTATATCTAGCACCATATTATATTTTATACGCTTTTAAATAATATTATTATCCCTTCATGTATTTAATTGGATTTAATTTACTTTTATTATAGTCAACTTATTAAAGCTTTATTTATTTTTTATAGCAGTTTAGTAAAGACTCTTTAAATTTATATTAATGTCTCTTCCAAAAATAGATAATATTGAAATATGGGAAGTAACAGAAGATATCTTGCTTGTCCACCAAAAAAAAGTTCCTTTTTTCTTTTCTTGTTGCGACGGGCTTCTAATTTTACCTAAAGAAGGTAGAAATAAAAAATTGATAATTCTGGACCTCAATATCGAACCAAAATATATTAAAACTCTTGATAAAATATATGGACCTGTTTCAAATTACGTATGTACTCATGCACACGTCGATCACACCAGCCATGTCTACGCTTGGGAACAATTAGGTGCCAAAATTCATGCTCCGAGACCCGAAGCGAATTTTCTACTTGATCTACATAACTTTTATCATGGTTTTGGTTTTGATGAATCAGTTAAGTATTCTTCTGTTGAAAAATTTGGAGAATTAAATGGATTTCATAATTGTAATCATGTTAATTCTTTCAAACCCGGTGAAACACTGAAATTTGAAAAGTTCATAGTGAATACAATTTCATTTCCAGGCCACTCAAAAGCACACATCGGATTTTTACTACCAAAAGAAAAGATAATTCATATAAGTTGTCTAGGATTTGATAAACCAAAACCTGAAATTGATGGTTTTGGGCCATGGTATGGATTTCGAGATGCCTCTATTATTCAATATCTTGAGGATATTAATCGAGCAGAATCTATTTTTTTAAATAATGCGAAATATTTGACTTCAAGTCATTCTTATATTATAAAGCACCCAGATACATACCCTTTTGAGTATATGAGAAATAAGATTGATGCTAATCAAAAAAATGTCGATTATGCTCTAAATACCTTAGATAATTTAAAGATAGCTGAAGATGAAGCTGTTAAACATTTACTTAAAATGGATATTTTTTTCCCTAAAAAAAAATTAAAGGATTTTCTATTGGAAATATACTCATTATGGGAATCCTGGATAATTAGAAAGCATATCCAAAGAAGTAAATACTTTAATAGATAAATTCTTCGATATAATATCTTAATCCATTTCTAATATTACTTTAATTGAATTCCCTGCTTCACATACTATTTTAAAAGCTTCTCCAGCTTTACTAAGAGGAAATCGATGAGTTATTAGATCTACGACATTAATTCTTTTTGATAGTATCCAATTGTATGCCTCATCAAGGTCTTCTGGAGCAGCACCATAAGAGGTCATGATAGTAATTTCATTCCTCCAATACTTATTTATAGGAACATTTAAATAAATCCCTGGTTCAGGAACCGCAAAAAAAATAATCTTACTTCCAGGCGAAGCACAATTCAATGCTTGATTGGCAGCTGAAAGAGCCCCAGTACATACAATAATAATATCAGCTAATCTATAATTATTAATCTTTTTTATTTCTTCTGGTAAATCAACATCTGCATTAAATATTTCATCGGCTCCGAATTCCATTGCTTTTTTTAATCGAAATTCATTAATATCAGTCGCGATGACCTTTTTAGCCCCTCTTAACTTCGCTAATTGAATATGGAGTAATCCAGATGCCCCACATCCCAAAATTAAGACAGTCAATCCTTTCTTAACATTTGCTAAACGTTGCGCTCGGCAAACACATCCTAGGGGCTCAATAAAAACACCTTCATCATAGGAGACATTTTTATCTAAAACATAAACTCCTTTCTTTTCTAAATTAATGTTTGGAACTCGCACATATTCAGCAAAACCTCCAGGATCAAAATTTGTATTGTGGAGGAGATCGCATGCAGTGTGATGTCCTTGCTTACAGTAATGACATTCAAAACATGGTACATGATGTGAGACAAATACTCGATCTCCTACTCGAAGATTTTTTATAGTCTCACTTTTCTCGACTATTTCTCCAGCAATCTCATGCCCCAAAATTAAAGAATCAACACCCAATTTCTTCATTTTTGCTTTTCGATAATATTCTAATACATCAGATCCACAGATACCTGACTTTTTTATCTTAACTAAAAATTCTCCCGGACCTATCTCTGGTTTAGGTATCTCCGCTTCTCTGACGTCATCATTACTAAAATATCTAGCAACTTTCATAATTTAATCAGTAAAAAGCAATTATAGATAGATAATTTATGTGTGATTATTTATAATTTTTGAATTAATTATCTTTTCTATGACCATATCTAGAAGAACGTGAAAATAATCTATTTCAAGATGTAAATAAGATAAAGAAAAATGAAAAATAAAAAATTGAAATATTTATTTCGTTTTTCTCCGGGTTAATAGTTTAAAGGCAATATCAGTTCCCATGCCTTGATTATACGCTAATTCAATCCAAAGCATAGCAAGAGGTTCAATAAGTCTGGCATTTTTAATTGGTCCCGCATCGATCACATCAAAACCAAGATCTATTCCTAATTGTTTAGTTTTAGATTTTGCATCTAAATCATCTCCACAAATAAATAAGCTGGCTTGTTGGGTACCAAATTTTAATTTATTTAAACTTTCCACTCCAATAGTATGAACCGCTTTTATTACTATTGCTTCTCCTGCCCATTTTGCAACTTTTTCTGCTGCAGATGGAGTAGGTTCTGTCGATAACCCTCCTAAACTGGGCGCAGCAGTAGTAGTAGAATCAATGATAATCTTCCCTTTTAACTCTCCTGCTGCTTTAATTGATTCTTTTGCTCCAGACCATGGAACAGCTAGTACGACAATATCACTAAATTCTGCAGCTTCTCTGTATGTTCCACCATTTGCATTGTTTCCAATTGAATTGGCTAACTTTTTTGCCTTCTCGGGATCTTGAGATCCAAACATAATCTTATGACCTTTCTCAGCCCAAATTTTACCTAGAGCACTCCCTAATCTTCCTGTACCAATTATACCAATTTTCATTACCATAGAACTCCTTTATTTCTAATTGAAAATAAAGCAGTTGAGTATTTATATCTTGAGTTCTATTTTCGTTATATTTAAACTTAAGAATGCTCTTTGATGAGTCTATTGAGAATATGAACAGCTCTAGAAGTATTAAAAATCCCACACACGCATGGTTTCTTTAACTTCTTTGCTGCTTTTTGAACTGAGATTTTTCCATCTCTAATTAATTTTACATAGGATTCAACAGATTGAGGTGAGATACAATGATGTCCACACATAGTTGTTATTTCTAAAATTTCATCATGAGGCAATAACTCTTTTTTCCCAAATACACCCAAAGAAAAATGGACTGTATGTAAATTTATATTGATTTTAGATGCCATTTTCTGAATTTCTTCATATAATCCACTTACAACGATAGAGATCCCTAAATCTTCTTGTTTAAGGGTTTTTATAAGTCTCTTTACAGTTTTTATATCAGAATAAGTTGCATTTACAACAGGAGAAACTTTCCAAAGCTCTTTTTTCATGATATTTATAGG
>JBHLRA010000058.1:9461-14675 GCA_048883045.1 Candidatus Thorarchaeota archaeon
TGCACTTACTGGACTCTGTTCCTCAAATTCAACACCAATTTTAGCAAGTCTAATAGTGAAGAGTTCAATATTTCTAAGGTGAGTCCCCACACCAGGTCTACCTAATTCAATTGAAACTCCAATTTGATCTATATTAAAACGGTTTGTTACATCATTAGTTTTCATCTCTTCTGTACCCCTTCCAGGAATTCCTGTAATTTTATGAGGGGTTATTACATTGCTCAATGGACTCCTAATTATTCGTGGCCACTTCAAGTGTGTTAACCTTATTGCATTAACAGGGCATTCTGCATCTCGAAGGCACACTGCACATTCAACACATAGATTTTTGTCTATTATTGCTTTGTTATTTATTAAATTTATTGCTTTAACTGGACAAATAATTATACATTGTCCACAACCTGTACATAAATCGATCTTTATTTCCATGATCTGTCAGCAATTTGAAATCTTCTTTATCTAATTAAATTTTACTTGATTTTATATTGTCAATATCTTGAGGTAATATTCTCAAAATAGGTACGAGAGTAATAGTACATAGCAAAGCCATAATTGATAAAATCAAATAACCAGGGCTATAGAAATTGTTAAAAACTATGAAAAATTGTCCAAGAAGTATTAAACTTATACTTCTTCCAAATGTATAAGTTAAATAATTCAAGCTATAAATTGTTGATCTAATTTGGGGGGGATTTATTCCAAGTGTCGCTTGTGTTAAAGGATCAATGCCACCAAATAGAAAAGCAGCACATATCGCAAGAATAATAAATAGAATTATGAAAGGTAATCCTGTTGAAATAAAGAAAAGCGAAAAAGCAATTATATAAAATATTGATCCCGTTAATAAACATACCAATACTACCTTCATCCTTCCCTTCTTTTCGGTTTCGTATTTTTTATCTCCCCATTTTCCAAAAAGAGGTCCTGCTGGAACTTGAGTACCAAAAACTATGATCAACGCACTTGTAGCTAGAGTAGAACTAAGATTAAAATCATTTTTTAGCATTGAGATAAAAAATGAAGCTATAGCACCAATAGATATAAACATAGAAAAATTCAATAGTAATATCCATAAAGTTGATTTAATCTTCCAAATTTGTTTAATATCAGCAAGCTTAATTTTATATCCTAATCCTAGCGCGTTATCTTCAAATATTTTATAGAGATCATCTCTACTTCCTCTTTTAGGTTCCTCAATTAAAAACAAGAGTCCAGTACAAATAAATCCACATACGGAAATAATTAGAATTGGTATTTGCCATGTATAGTAATCAACTAAGAAACCTGAAAGAATTTGTCCTAAACCATTACCTAATACATAAACTGCGGAGAGAATTCCGAATCTTTTTCCACGATTCTTAGGATCAACTAAATCAACCGTTAAGGAGAAAATTAACGGCAGTGCAGCACCAAATCCTATTGCTGTAACTAGTTGCAATAAAAACAAGGAAAGAAAGTTAATTGATAAGATTGTAAGCATTGTAAAAAATGACCACTCAAAGGTAGATATTATTAACAATATTTTTCGAGGTATTTTATCTCCTAATATTGCCCACATGAGAGAACTTATAGCACCAACCATCAAAAACATCGAATTTATGAAAGCTACTTGATTCTCATTAAATTGAAGGGCACTAGAAATCTCCTCTGCCATGGGAGTTATTATACTAAACAATGCACTTGAAAAAAGGGTTAATAAAGTCAATATCCTTGTAGATTCTAATTTCTTCATAGATCATCACAATAGTCATTTGGTATTAATATCTTTGTTATTTTCCTATTTAATATTTTAATAAATTGCGAACGATGAAATATCTTTAAATTAAACTAGATGGATAAAGAATAAAAATTAAAAAATATTAAAAAGAAAGATTTTATTTTTTTTTATTAGATTTACTTCTTATAAGCATTTTAAAGCAATCATCGTCGAGGTCTTTGTACATTTTTAACTCCTTTGCTAAAAATTCATTCAGAGCGATTCTTATCGCCTCACTTCTGGAAGGATACACACCCATATCATTTAAAATTTGAATTGCTTGTAAATATTTCTCTGGTAGATTTATGGTAATAATCTTCATTTTATACAACCCTTTTGATAAAATATTTGAAAATATTCTGAATATTTCTTAAGATACTTTAAATATTTTGTCGGATGCTTTATAAATTGATTATATTAATCCTTTAATTGTATTAATCGATTAATGGCTTACGAATATAATTATATCAACTATCTAATAAAAGTAATTTAGGTATTAATGTGATAATATGCATTTTTTATTTGTGGTTTCTATAAAAATAAAGAAAGAAATATAATGATTTGAGTCTAATCATGGTTTTGAAAATGATTTTATGTGCATTATTAAAGAATATGCTGATTTATAGGTATCCGCATGACTTACATCTCTAATAAAATCTAAATATTTTATAGAATAATCCTGCTCTCGTTTTAAATATGTCTTATCTCTTGTTTTATGATCATTATCAAAAAAAACATCAATTTTTAGAACTTTTTGATCCATGCGACTTGGCATTTCTGGCATCATATTAAAGGTAAATAAAATATCAGGTTCATTTTCATCCGATGCATTTAAAACAAATAATAAATTCGGTTCAGCAACAGCCAGAAAACTTTCTAGTGAATGGAATATGTCATCAATTTTTATAATTAATTTAGAATTTCCATTTGTGTCAAGTGCACTACAATCACTAATCATTGGAAAAATAAATTTTTCTTTACCTCGAAAAGCTAATTCCATTTCATATGGGTTAAGGAAGCTTTTTATAACAGGGTCATCTTTTTCTAATGTGAATTTATCAGTTATTGGCTCATTTTTCACATATATTATCAATGAGCCTGCTGCAATTAAATTAATTTTCTGATAATAAATATTAAATACTGGATTATAGGGTAGATTTATAGTTTCTTTACTAGACCCGAGGCCTAATTGAGCTATAATATTAGTAGGAACCTGGCTAGTTAAAGTAAATAATAATAAAGATCTAAAATCACTTAATTCAATAAAGTTAGAAAAATTTTCAAATATTTTGTGCAGGTATTTTATTTTTTCATTTAAGTCTTCGGACATTTTAAATTCATGAAAGTATATGTTTTAAGTTGGTTGTATCAATGAATTATAGATGATAATTAAATCTACCCATCCAAATATTTTGATAGAAATTGTTCTAATGAATTCTTTACATCTCGTGTGATATGGTGTTCTATTTCACAAGATAAATTCTCAATAACTGTTTCATCTTCTATTTTCAGGACTTTTGAGAAAAATTGGAAAAGAAGTTTGTGGATTTCACGTAATTGTTTGGCTATAACTTTACCCTGTTCTGTTAATCTGATAGATTTTCTTGGTTCCCATTTAATTAATCCACGATTTTTTAATTTCTCTAACATTCCTGATACTGAAGCTGGTTCAACCTGTAAGCTTTCTGCAATTTCTTTGTTTGTGACCCATCCACCTTTTTTTTTCCTGGAGATATCATGAATTTCATCTAAATATCTTTGGTAACTTTCAGGAATATCAGAGATTTTTGATTTTGGTTCAGAAGTCTTTTTTGCCATAGCAGAAAGTTTGAAATTATTAGATTTTCTTATATAATAATAAATTTTTTCAAGTTTGTTAAGATAAATTATACTTATAAAGCTTTATGCTTTTTCATTTTTTAACTGTTTCCTAAATGATTATTTATTTTAATTAATTTACTAAGTAAATGGTAAAAAAATTCCAAGGTATACTATTTCTAATAATAGGAAACTCCGGTTCTGGTAAGGATTCAATAATCAGTGGAGTTATTAAGAAATTTCCATCTCATTTAAAACAAATTTATGCTCCTAAAAGATTTATTACCAGGAAACCTTCTGAAAATGAGCAAAATATATCGGTATCCACTCGTGAATTCAGAATAATGGAAGAAGAAGAAAATTTTGCATTATCATGGCATATTTATGGATTAGATTATGGAATTCCTATAGAAATTGAAAAATATCTAGCAAATGACCATCCAGTTATTATTAATGTTAGCCGGACAATTGTAGCAAAGGCTAAAGAAAAATATAAAAATGTCAAAGTTATTTTTATTAAGGTTCCTTTTGAAATCAGTTATCAAAGAATAAAGGATAGAAAAAGAGAAACTGAAGATTTAGTGAATGAAAGAATCGAACGGGCAAGAATGAACCAAAATTTTCCAGAAGCAGATTTTGTTTTAGATAATTCTGGAGATTTGAATGATAGTATTGATGCATGTTTAAATTATCTGTTAAAGGTTATAAATGAGAAAGAAAAAGATATAATTAATTAAATTTTTTTAGAAACAAATACTAAATTTTATTATTAAAAAAATAACCCACGGCTCGGTTCGTATAGTGGTTAGTATTGGGGACTGTGAATCCCTAGAGACGGGTTCAAACAAAAAGAAATATATTCTTTGTGGGACAATTCCCGTACCGAGCCCTCCTATTTTTTTATTTTGGTAGACTATAAAGTATGGCTATAAAAGGTTACTTTGAAATTAGAAGAAGACAAAATTAGAAATCTTCCTGGATGGGAAAAAAATGCTCCAGTACCCATATGTATGGGAGGAGATTATCGAGCTTTAACTTTCTGTTGTAAACCAGGTTATTCTCTTACTTTTGGTTTTAAATGCAGAAGAGATGAAAGATTAGATGAACTTGGTCTTGGACAAGATGAATTTATCCGAGTAAAAGAAGAATTTTCAAAAGAAAACAATTGGGATTCAGACATAGTTTGTTTTGGTTCACTCTCTTATTGTTGTATGCGGCAAGGTGGATGTTCAAGAAGAGATCTTGCATTAGTTGAAAGATATCCAGAAAAGTCAATACAAGATATAATGAAGACCTATTATAGCAAAAAAAAAGAATTAGCAAAAAGAATTCTAAAGTGTGTTGATAACAACGAAGGAAGGGAGAAAGTCAAACCATTATTAAAATTGTTCTGAGATTATCGTTTCATAAAAGTAAATTTGATTGAATATCCAAATAGTTATCTATTTTCTTTTTTATCAGATGAGAAATAGGAAATTTTATATATCACTTTTTTTTCACATAATTAAGATGCATCTTGTTAAGGTATTACCACATCCTGATAGGGATGATATTTTTATTAACGAGATAATAACTCCTCATGATAGGATTACCCAGAGCGACAAACAATTAGTAAACCGCATCCTATTAAAAGAAGTCGC
>JBHLRA010000059.1:0-14444 GCA_048883045.1 Candidatus Thorarchaeota archaeon
GTTATTATCTCAGCTTCTCGAAATACATTTTCTCCAGTTAAACACCTTCCAACATTACAATAAATTGAGTCTGGAATATAGCTTCCTGGTCCATAAGGGATAAAGCCTACTCCAGGCATATACACTTTTGTGCTTCCTAAGTCAGAAGCCGTGTATCCAGCAGCATAACCAAGTTCTGTAACTAAGATTAATTCTGCTAATTTATGCCTAATATGTGTTGCTTTAGCCACATTGTTATATTCAGCAGCCAAAGCGGCTGTCCCCGTCATTATATCTCCAATAGCAGGTTTACATCCCGAATAACTATGTCGGTGAAAGAGACCAAACAATAAAGCAAGAGCACCCCCATGTTGGTATTCACCACATAAAAATACTCTTTCCCAGGGAACGAATACTTCATCAAAAATTATATACGAATCTGTGGCACCTGGTTGAAAACCACGTGGAAAGTATTCTCTCTTTCGAAGATTGTGGATAGTAACCACTTGAGTAACACCCTCATAATCTCCTGGTACAGCGAAAGCAACTGCATAATCTTTATCTTCAGGTCTTAATGCTCTCGTTGGGATAACTAGTAGTTCATCAGACACGGAGGCTTCTGAAATGTGTAACTTACAGCCACTAACTATAATTCCATCTTTTTTCTTTTCTACAACATGGACATACATATCAGGATCTGCTTGATCAGCTGGTCTTTTACTTCGATCACCTTTTACATCTGTTTGAGAACCAGCTGAAACTAAATCTTCTTGTTGAAATCGTAATAACCACTTTTTGAAATTTTCATGGTAATGTGATTCTCCATTATTTAGTTTATCAGCCTCAAATGAAACATTATATACCGCATTCGCTGCATCGCAACCCATGCATCGCTGAATACATCCACCAACTTTTTGACATAATTTGCGAGTCATATCTTGTTTTTTATGGAGATCTTGAGTACTATGATGAATATGCGTAAATCTATTAATTATTTCACCTGTAAGATGAGATTTTACTTGTATTAAATCTTTAAATTCAGGATCATCAAATACATCGAAAGTAGTTCCAATCGTATTTAAACAATCCATATGTAGATCATCTAATCTATCAAGTTCTTTTCCATTGTAATATAGATTTGGTTTCATTCTACCTAAATCTTTCATATATTGTTCTTTTGTTCTAACCATTTCTCATCAGTTTTTTAGTATATATTTTTCAGTTAAATTGTTTATGTATATTTATGCAATTTTATTTTTAATACGTTTCTCTTTCTATTGATAAGAAAATTTAAAAAAAATCAGAATCGTTATCTTCTAAATAGATCTATTGATTGTTCGTAGGAGTACCTTGTTTTTATTTTATCATTACTAAGTTTTGCGCTTTCTTTGTTAAAATTTTCTTCCCAATAGTTGCAATTTTTTGTGCTAGGTCTGTGATTTTCCATTTTTCATATCCTTTCACATAAGTGGAAAAAGTATCTTGAAGCGGGTCTTTCCATTTTGAAGGTATTCTATTAGCACCCAGTTGAGCTCCAAAAATAGCACCAATATTACCACAATTACAATCTGTATCATATCCCATCATAGCAGCAATGCAAATAGATCTTCCAAAAGGATCTTTTTTATCATTTGCACCATATAAAAGAGCTAATATGACTAAGCCAATATTTGGTAATACATGCACCGATCCAAGACGTGTGTTTAATAATATCCTTCGTTCTATTGGAAAAATTGAAGAGGAGCTAATTACTTTTTCTACCATCTCTTTTATCCAAATATCTCTTATTAAGAACTTCCTGGCAGCTCTAAAATCGTTTGGATATTGATCATAAATATTGATTGCTTTTTTAACCATCAGAGTATATAGACTTTCTTTTTCAGAAGGCATATATTGAAGTGTGCTTTCAATATTTTTCCTTATATTATTTTCAAAGAATGCTTGTGATATTAAAACCGCTATGAATACTTCTCCTTCAATGCCGATTCCATAGTGAGAAATTGAACCATCAATTTCAGCATAACTCTTAGCAAGATTCGGACAACCTGGAGTTATCAATCCCCAAATATCGGCTCTCATTTGAGCACCTATGAAATCAAAATAAAAATTATTTATATTTGCTGATTGTGGAGGTTGAAGGCCTGCTTTTAAATTATTAAGTGCTATTTTTTCTGCTGTAAACACATAATCTTCTCTTTTAAGAAGATTGACCCATTCAAGAGCAATTTCTCTAGCTGTAATATCAATACCATATTTTTCTAATGCTATTAAAGCAATAATCTCATACGTTTCATCATCATTAACATGATCATGATTTATTGGTTCTGGATAATTTGTAATTTCACCATATTTGTTTTTAATATTCTCATAGGACATTAATTCAACAGGGATACCTACGAAATCTCCAACAACACGTCCAATCCATGAACCTAAAACTCTGTTATAATAATCTTTATAACTAATTTCTTTCATTTTTTATTGATAATTCAAAAATTAATGATTTTAAATCTATAAATGAAATATGTATATTTATTAAATAATTCTTAATTACATATTAATAGAATAATATAGAGTAATAAAATTACTGAATACAAAGAAAGTGAAAAGTATGGTTTTGGAAACAAATATAACTAAAATGTTTGGAATTAAGCATCCTATCGTTGCGGCTCCTATGGGGCCATTCTATACAACTGAATTAACAATTGCAGTTTCAGAAGCAGGTGGTTTAGGCGTGTTAAGTCATAGTGAACTCTTAAGCGATTTAATGAAAGGAACAAATCCAATAGATATAATGAAAGAAAATATGCTTAAAGTCGTTGAGCATACTGATAAACCTTTTGGTTTTAATATCAGGACTTCGCGAAGAGAACCTCATATAGCTGAGCTAATTAAAGATATTCCTGAGTTTATAATGTCAAATCCTAAACTAAAGGAACAATGTGTATACGCAATTACGAGTGCGGGATCCTCAAAAACCTTACCACAATCAAAGTCATTTCAAAAGTTAAAACAAAGTGGTTCCAATATTAAACACTTTCATGTAGCACCCGCATTATGGCTAGCTGATAAATGTGTTGCATCTAATGTTGATGGAATGGTGGTGACTGGTGGTGAAGGTGGGGGCCATCAATCATTTGAGAAGGTTAGCACTTTAGTCTTACTTCAGCAAGTTTTAGAAAAATATCCTGATTTTCCAATAATAGCATGTGGTGGTTTTGCTACTGGTAAAGGCCTTGCTGCGGCACTATCGATGGGTGCTGGAGCTATAGCGATGGGTTCTAGATTTATTGCGTCTAAAGAAAGTGAATTTCACGACACATATAAATCAGTTGTACCCCCTGCAAAAGCTCAAGATACAGTATTAGTAACTGGGGCATTAGGGCCAATTAGACTTTGGAAAAATGATTATTCTCTACATCATGGACTTGTAGCAGATAAAAAAGAAAAAATGGCTCAAGAAGCAGCCATGACTCAGGAAGATATAATAGCTGAAGGAAAAGCATATGAAGCAGCATATACAGGAGATATTAATTCTGGAGCTGTTCTATTAGGTCAGAGTATTGGGATAATTAAGAGTTTAGAATCGGTTAATAATATTATTGAAAATATAGTTCAAGATGCAGAAACTCGCTTAAAAAAGGCGCACAGCTTTATTAAATAAATTATAATTAACAATTTTTATTTTCTTTATTATTTTTTACATTTCAACCAATAATTTAAGATGTTTTTGAATATTATTAATTAATAACATCTCTAGATTAATTTGAATTAGCAAATAATATCATTTAACCGGTGAAAAAGATAAAACCGCTTCATAAGTTCAAAACATACAAGTTTGATGCTGCCCCATTCTTCTTCTATATCGAAATTTTCCCCCCTGATCTCTCAATTTTCAAAAATAAACTTCACAGAAATCTATTGGAAAAAGTAAATTCAAATCCCATTATGCCGCTGCCCATGAGAGTTGATCGCGTTTTTAATGGAGAAAAATCACTTTTAATTCGGCCTAGGGAGCCAATCACATTCTCACTCATGGATAATCTTACAGCAACTATAAACCCAACTTCTTTTCTTCAATATGGGTTTGAAAAACTTTTATATTTTACAGAGATTAGAGGCCATGAACATTTTTTTATATCACTTAATCTCGAAAAAGCAAAAAAATGGTGGAATTCTACAAAATTTCTATATGCTAAATTGTTTCGTCTTGAAGAAGACTTTTCAGCATTTTTAAGAGCCTATATTCATACGGTTTTAAAAGCAAAACTCAATGATGAAGATCTTTTAAGTGCTGCTACAGAATATTGTCAAATTGTTGTAGATATTTGTAATAAGAGAATAAAAGAAAACTCTATTATGATTGAAACAACGCGTACAGAATCAAACGTTAAACTCTATAAGGAAAAAGTTGCAAAATATAGAAAAAAAGGAAAAACAGTAGAAAAAATTCAATACCATCCTGAACTTGTAGATATTGATGTTTTTGATTTGTCTGAAAGTGGTTTTACAGAGCTTAGAGACAATAAGAATTTCATTCTAAACGAATTAAAACCAATGGAGATAAAATACATTCCACTTCTTTTCTATGATGATTTACTTGAGTGTATGCTCCAAAACCTTAAATTCTTAAATGATGGGAATGCCAATATAATAGATCCCTCTTTTTTATTGGATAAAAAAGTAATTATTTTAAATGAGCCAATAAAAAAATATACCTGGTTTGATAATTTCGACAAGATTGCATTAGAGCCCATTATAGAATCAATAAAGACAACTAAACTTGAATATTATAAATCATTAGGTGATCTTGGTAAAAGAATTCCTAAATCTAGCAGTTCTTAGAATTTTTCTATTTCTAGTTCTCTTTATTTAACTAGTTAATAAATAATATTAAAAAATAGGATTAGCTATCTTTTTCTTAGAGATATGAAACAAGAGCCTTACAAAAGAGTCAATGTATTATAAGAAAGAAAAACCAGCCATTTTGATGCTTCAAGATGGTCGTTATTTTCAAGGGATTGGATTTGGAGCGACGAAAATTGTTACTGGTGAATTGGTTTTTAATACCATGACTGGTGCAGGTTATCTTGAGACTCTAACAGATCCATCGTATTGGGGCCAAATTGTTGTAATGACACATCCACTTGTAGGTAATTATGGAGTTCCTCCATGGGAAAAAGATAAATATGGTATCACTAAATACTTTGAATCAGATTCTATTAAGGTAACAGGTTATGTTGTGAATGAATGTTGTAAACATCCAAGTCATTATCAAAGTGTTAAAAATCTCGATGAATTCTTGACCGAACAAAATGTTCCAGGAATTGAATGGATCGATACAAGAGCAGTAACAAAAATTTTACGCGAGGAGGGTGTTCAAGTAGGAGTATTAGCAGTTTATGATCAAGAAGAGAAACCGGATATTGATTATTTGAGACAAATTGTAAATAAAGCAGAAGATCCAAATCTTCGGCATCTTGCAAGTGAAGTATCAACAAGGGAAGTTATGATTTATAAACCATCGAATCCTTTCGGCAAAGTTGTATTATTGGATATGGGAGTTAAACTGAATATTTTGCGTAATCTTGTTGAAAGAAATCTGGAAGTTATTGTAGTACCACATGATTATTCATATGAGCAGATTATGTCTTATAATCCTGATGGTGTTTTCATATCGAATGGTCCTGGTGACCCAGCTTTATGTAAAAGTGCAATTGAAGTGAGTAGAAGACTTATTGAGCAAAGCATACCTACTATGGGTATTTGTTTAGGAAATCAAATTTTAGCATTAGGAGCGGGGGGTTCTTCTTATAAACTTAAATATGGACATCGGGGTGGTAATAAAACTGTTATTAATGTCCAATCACAAAAATGCTATATTACTTCCCAAAATCATGGATTTTGTGTGAAAAATTTTGAAAAGGGTGGTTTTAAAGAAATTTTAAGAAATATAGATGACAACTCAAATGAAGGTATTGAACATTTCTCTAAACCGCTTTTTGCTGTTCAATTTCACCCAGAAGCTTGCCCAGGACCTCTAGATTCATTATATTTATTTGATAAATTCATAGAAAACATGAGGTTGAATTCATAATGCCTTTAGATAAGACCATCAAAAAAGCTCTTGTTTTAGGGAGTGGAGGCATTAGAATTGGTCAAGCAGGAGAATTCGATTATAGTGGTTCTCAAGTACTCAAGGCACTCAAGGAAGAAGGGATAGAGACTATTCTAGTCAATCCTAATATTGCTACAATACAAACTGATCCTCAATTATCAGATAAAGTCTATTTATTACCGATTAATGTAGATTATGTAGAAGAAATCATCAAAAAAGAGAAACCTGATGGAATTTTATTGGCTTTCGGAGGTCAAACTGCATTAAACGTGGGAGTTGAATTAAATGAACTCGGAATTCTTGATAAACATAATGTTCGTGTTCTGGGAACTCCTATTAATGCAATAGAAGCTACTGAAGATAGAGATCTTTTTGTACAAGCTATGGATGCTTCAGGAGTTAAAGTGTGTAAAAGTTGTGCAGTTTCATCATATAATGATGCACTTAAAGCGGCAAAAGAAATTGGATTTCCATGTATGATACGAGTAGCATATACTTTAGGTGGTAGAGGATCTGGAATATCTAATAATATGCGAGAATTTGAAAAAATGGCAAAAAAAGGACTTGCTCAATCACGAATACATCAGATATTAATTGAAGAAAGTATATGGGGTTGGAAGGAAATTGAATATGAAGTGGTAAGGGATGTTGAAGATAATTGTTTTATCAATTGTAATATGGAAAATTTTGATCCTGTTGGGATCCATACTGGAGAGTCCATTGTGGTTGCTCCAAGTCAAACTTTAACTAATGAAGAATATCAGATGTTACGTTCAGCTTCTATTCGTGTTATAAGAAATCTTGGAATAATAGGTGAATGTAATATTCAATATGGATTAGATCCATTCTCAAAAGAATTTAGAGCAATAGAAGTAAATGCACGCCTTTCTCGGTCTTCTGCGTTAGCTTCTAAGGCTACTGGATATCCTTTGGCATACATAGCAGCAAAATTGGCCATTGGTTATACATTACCTGAGCTCAAGAATAAAATAACAGAAATTACAACTGCTTGTTTTGAGCCTGCTCTAGATTATCTCGTATTAAAGATACCTAGATGGGACTTGACTAAATTTCAGAGAGTTGATAGAAAGATCGGTTCTCAAATGAAATCGGTTGGCGAGGTAATGTCTATTGGTCGAACATTTGAAGAAGTTCTTCAAAAAGCCTTACGAATGTTAGATATTGGAGTGAAAGGATTAGTTGGTAACGATATCAAAGAAATCAAAGATATTAATGAATTAAAATTTACATTAGCTAATCCAACAGATTTGCGGGTCTTTCGTATAGTCGAAGCTATACGCCAAGGAGTTTCAATCGATGAGATATATCAACTAACAGGGATTGATAAATGGTTTCTATATAAAATAAATAATATTCTTGATATTGAAAAGGCTTTAAAGACCATAGACTTTTTAGAAGCAAAAGATGAAGAAAAACATTACTACTTTGAAAGAGCTAAGAGGTTTGGTTTTTCTGATGGTCAAATCGCAAAAATTATGGGATTAGATGTAATTACAATAAGGCAGATATTAAAGAGGAAGTATCAAATTCAACCTTATGTAAAAAGAATTGATACGTTAGCCGCAGAATGGCCCGCAATTACTAATTATCTCTATTTGACCTATGCGGCATCTGAGCATGATATTGATTTTGAGAAAGAAAATAAACTAAAACTAAAAAAAATTGTAGTACTAGGTTCTGGAACTTACCGTATTGGAGCTTCTGTAGAATTTGACTGGGGTTCAGTGAATTGCCTCTGGGGATTAAAGAAACTGGGGGTTGATCAAGCAATCATGATTAATTATAATCCAGAAACAGTATCTACTGATTATGATACCTCAGATAAACTTTATTTTGAAGAATTATCTGGAGAACGTGTATTAGATATTATTGAACTTGAAAAGGCTGATGGAGTTGTGGTATCTGTAGGGGGCCAAATCGCACAAAACCTTGCTGCTAAATTCTCAAAATATTCAGAATTTTTTAGAAAAGTTAATCTTAATATATTAGGAACTCATGGAAGCAGAATTGACATGGCAGAAGACCGCTCAAAGTTCAGTAACCTGTTAGATCAATTGAAAATTAAACAACCTCAGTGGAGCATGTTGACAAATAAAGATGAAGCACTAAAATTTGCGAAAAAAGTTGGATATCCCGTTTTAGTACGACCGTCCTACGTTTTAAGCGGTGCTGCTATGAGAGTATCCTATGATGAGAAAACTTTAAGAGATACATTAGATCTAGCCGCAGCAGTCTCTCAAGAATATCCAGTAGTCATAACTAAATTCTTTACCCAAGCTAGAGAGATCGAGGCTGATGGAATATCTGATGGGACTAAAGTTTTTATTGGAGCAATTGTGGAACATATAGAAAATGCAGGCGTTCATAGTGGTGATGCAACAATGTCAATTCCTCCTCAAACTGTTTCTGATAAAGTAATTAGCACAATCGAGAAAAATACCAAAGAAATTGCTTTAGCATTAAAAATTAGAGGTCCATTTAATGTACAATATCTTGTTAAGAATGAAGAAGTATTCGTAATCGAGTGCAATCTAAGATCTAGTCGCAGTATGCCTTATGTTTCAAAAACAAGAGGAATTAATTTAATGAGACTTGCTGCTGAAGTATTCATGGGTGCTGAAATTCCAAAGAGAATAATGGAACTACCTTATGGTAATTTTGTCTCAATAAAGGCTCCAATGTTCTCATTCATGCGACTTGATAAAGCAGATCCAGTTTTAGGTGTTGAAATGGCTTCTACTGGAGAAGTGGCATGTATTGGAGAAGATTTTTCAGATGCCTTAATAAAATCGCTTGAAGCTGCTGAAATAAATATCCCAATTCACGGAGGGAATGTTCTAATTTCTGTGGGTGGAAAAGAACTAAAACAACGAGTGATTCCTTTAGCTAAAAAACTGAAAGATTTAGGATTTACTATTTTTGCTACAGAAGATACTGCTATTGCTTTAAAAAATAATGGAATTTACGCAGTAAAACTTTATAAAATCCATGAATATGGAATGGAACCGAATATTATGGGATGTTTACAAAATGGAGCAATTGATTTAGTTATTAATATACCTCTCCCTACAACAATTAAAGAAAAATTTAGAACTATAATGGAAGATGAGTATAAAATCAGAAGAATGGCAGTAGATTACAATCTTCCTGTGATTATTAACTTACAACTCGCTGAAGCTTTAATAAATGCTATAGAAAAAGTTCGGAGAAAAGAAGTTGAAATTAAGTCACTTAATGAATATCATAAAACATTAAAAGAAATATATTGGTAGAATAAGCAAATTATGTTTGTTATTAGATCTAGAAGACTATATAAATTTTAATAATTATGTAAAGAGAATAAGGAAGAAAATCTTAAAATCATAAGTTAATAGAAATCTTGAAAAATCTTGTAAAAATATTGCAATTTATTACTCAACTCCTCAAGATAAATTTTAGGTGCTAATTAGATTTATTATCGCGGATATATTTTAGTTCGATTAAAGATCATTGGAACTCAATGGAAAGTAATAGAAAAAATCAAAAACCTGAAACCTAGTAATAGAGATGAACATTGGAGAATAACATATGCAACTCCAGTCTATGGCGGCTGGGATTTATTGATAGAATGTATTTTTAGTAATCTTGAGGATTTAGATAGAATTGTTTCATTTTGTAGAACTGATAATGAATTATCTAACTGGATAGAAGCAACTACTACTCTAATTTCGACAAAAAGAAATTACAGTTACTAAACTAAATGTTAAGAAGCGAAGAGTATTTGGAACTACTAATTACTTAGTAATACTTTTTAGGATTAGTGAATGATATTTGGCAGGTATTAGTTGTAACTCTTCTTGTAACCAAATCAAAGTTTTTACTTTTTCTAATTCTTCCTCCAACCTTATATCATATGCAATATCTTTATCAGACACAAGTATTTAATAAAACTTTATATATTTAAATTAATCTTTAATATTTCATAGAAATTTGTCGGAACTATTAACCCGTTAATAAATTTCTATTAATAGTAAATTTAACCTAATAGCAAAATTATAAGAAGAATTCC
Organism: Candidatus Thorarchaeota archaeon; assembly: GCA_048883045.1. GTDB lineage: Archaea > Asgardarchaeota > Lokiarchaeia > Sigyniarchaeales > SOKP01 > Loki-b32. Next base: position 10,164 of record JBHLRA010000059.1, read on the forward strand.
ATGAAGATCTCATCATCATATTGATCATCAATTTTCACTTGATGCGTTAATATGCCTTTTTGAACAAATCCCAAATTTTTATAAAATGTTATTGCTCCAGAATTACTCGCCCTTACGTAAATGACAATTTTTTCATAGTTATGATTAAGAGCGAATTTGAAAACATACTGCGTTAATTGGCTTCCTACCCTTTTCTTACGCCATTTAGGTAGTACAAATGTACCAATAATACCAACATGATCGAATGAATCTGAATATTTCGCCCATTTGTCTAACGACTGGAAACCGATAATTTGATTGTTCACATCTGCCATAAAAATACCCTCACGTTTAGAAAGAGAAGAAATATATTCTCGCTCTTGTTCAGTAGTGAAGGGTTTATTCACAGCTGAAAAAATTCTTTCTGAACATATAATTCTCCAAATTGAAGAGATTTCTTCCGCATCTTCAACATTGGCTTTTCTAATTAATATTTCCATAAAATATTTTCACCAATTTAGACTTAAGTAATAATTAGTTCCAATAATTTATAATTAAAATGTATAAAATCTATTAACAATTATTCATTTCAAGAATAAGATCACGAAAATTATAATTTTTATTGTACGGAGTTTTATAGTTTAATGCAAATAAGTGAAGAGAATAATATCAAATCCCATTATGTAGAATTTTCTCCAGGAAAGGATCCGTTTGAAAAATCGCGCCGAAAAGGACCACGAAGATGGATTTTGAAGCACATTTTTTATGGATCTAATAAGATTTTATTCCTTATTGTTTTAATAACTACAGTAATTACTTCTAATTTAAATTCAATTATTTATGTAATTATCGGGAATGCTATATCAGATTTTTTAATCGGAAATTATTCCACATTATTATCTTACACTATTATCATCTTGGTACTAAGTGTGGGAACACCAATAATGAGATTAACAAATTATATGTTAAGAGAAGTAATTGCACAAAGAATGGAAAGAGATTGTAGAAAAGAATTCTATTCAAATCTCTTGGGAAAAAGTCAGTCATTTCATGAGCAACAAAAAATCGGAGAGTTAATGACAAGAGTAACTGATGATGTTAGAATGTTAAACTTTTTAATAAGTCCTGCTCTCTCTTTGATTTTTGAATCATTTACTGCTTTAATTGTGCCTCTTATCTATATAATCATTTTTTACCCACCCCAATTAATATTTTCACCTTTAATTTTTTCTATTCTTTTCATATTACTCTTGCGATCATATGTTCGTAAATTAGGACCGATTACAGGAAGAATGAGAGAATCATTTGGAATGATGACTGCCACATTTAATGAAACGCTAACAGGGATTGAAGTAGTTAAAGCTACTGTTCAAGAAGCAAAAGAAATGGAAAAATATTATACCAAAGCTAAGTGGTATCGAGATGCATATATAGATCAAGCTAAAATCCAAGCAAAGTACCTCCCTATTCTAGTATTATCAATAACGTTGACCATAGCGTTTGCTCATGCCATTTTTTTAAACTTTCTAAATTTAATAAGTGTAGGTGAAATTATTGCATATTATGGGTTAATAGCTCAATTACGTTTTCCTACATTTATATCTATTTTTGTATTTGCGGTTATTCGTCTCGCTATCACTAGCTCTGAAAGATTGCTGGAATTAATGAATAGAGAAACTGAAATTGATGAAAATATAGATGGAATTACCAAAGTAATAAACGGGGAGATAAAGTTTGAAAATGTGTCATTTACTTATCCTGATAGTAAAAAACCTGTATTAAAAAACATTAATTTTAATGTTCAACCCGGTCAAACTGTGGCAATTGTAGGCACAACAGGATCTGGAAAATCAACACTAACTAAATTGATTTCTCGATTATATGATGTGAATGAGGGTAGAATTTTAATTGATAACTCAGATATACGAGATTACGCTTTAGAATCACTAAGAAGTCAAATATCTTTTATTGAACAAGACGTTTTTTTATTTTCTGACACTATTTTTAACAATATTTCATTTGGAAGAACATCTTCTATGGAAGATATTAGAAGTTGTGCAGAAGAAGCTCAAGCGGATGATTTCATTGAAAATTTTCCTAAACAATACGAATCAGAGGTAGGTGAGAGAGGTGTCCAACTAAGTGGTGGTGAAAGGCAGAGGATAGCAATAGCACGTGCCTTTCTATCAGATCCAAAAATTCTTATTTTAGATGATTCAACCTCAGCAATTGATTCAAATACAGAAGATAAGATACAACGAGCAATTCGAAATATTCTTAAAGATAGAACTACAATACTCATAACTCATAGACTCTCTCAAATTCGATGGGCTGATTTAATAATTGTTTTAAAAAAAGGAGAAGTTTCTGCTATGGGTACTCATGAAGAGCTCTTGAAATCATCGAAAGAATATCAAAAGATTTTCATAAAAAAGTTTGACGTTGATATTACCGAATTAATGAAACAAAAGGAGGTCTCTTGAATGGGAATGTACGTAGGATTAGAGGCTGAAGAATACGATAGAGTTTATAAAGATAAAGTTCTATTAAAACGAATCTTTCACTATTTCAGTCCGTACAAGCGCTCAATGTCAATAGTAATTCTTTTTTTAACAATATCTTCTTTGGCATATTCTTTTGTGCCTGTTCTTGTTAGCAGGGCAATTACTATTTTAGAAACAGAGAGAAATGCTCTATATCTCTCTTTTTTAATAAGTATCATTTTAATTATCAATTCATTATCTTGGGTTTTTAATTATTTCACTACAAGATATGCTGCTCAAGTTATCGGAAATGTAGTATTAGATCTTAGACGGGATGCAGGACAGGCTGTTTTAAATCATGACCTTTCATTTTTTGATCGAAATCCTATTGGAAAAATAGTTTCTAGAACCAATACTGATTCGCGTGATTTTGGACAAACAGTAGATTTAACACTTCAGTTAATATCCTCAGTATTAGTGATATTTTTCCTACTTGTTATGATGTCTTTTATTAACCTTATACTTTTATTAATAACAGTAATCACATTCCCATTATTTTTCATTATAGCATTATCTTTTCGAAAATTAGCTCGAACCAAAACCTTATTAGGACAAAGAGCTTTAGCTTCCGTCAATGCATATGTTAAAGAAAGTTTTTCTGGGATTCAAATAGCTAAAACGTTTCGACAAGAAGCGAAATTGTATAAGAATTTTAATGAAGTTAATACTAATTCTTATAAGGTTAACATGCGAAGAGCATTTGTCTTAAATGCAATTTTTCCATCATTAGGGGTTATACAAGGGATTGTGATGACCTTACTAGTTTTTTATGGTGGAAATAGTCTTTTAGGAAATACCATCAGTGTGGGTGATTTGAGTTTATTTATCCAAGGTTTAACTTATCTCTTTTTTCCATTATTAACTTTAGCTTCTTTTTGGCCAACTTTTCAAACTGGAATGGCTGCAAGTGAGAGAATTTTTGCCCTTATAGATACATTACCTCAAGTAATTCAAAAGGACAATATAAAACCGTCTAAACTTAAAGGAGAAATTGAATTTCGAAATCTTTCGTTTGAATATGAAGAATCAAAAGAAGTTTTCAAAAACTTTAATTTAAAAATTGAATCTGGAGAATCTATTGCTATTGTTGGTCATACTGGTGCTGGAAAGTCAAGCTTAGCAAAACTACTTGCAAGGTTCTATGAATTTCAAGAAGGAGATATCCTTATTGACGGAATTAGCATTCGAAATTATGACCTTATGGAATACCGCAAGCAAGTAGGGATCATTCCACAAACACCTTTCCTTTGGGCGGATACAATTGATAATAATATCAAATACGGGAATAAAGAAGCATCTAGACAGGATGTATACGATGCATTAGATGCAACTAGTGGCTCAGATTGGATAGAAGAATTATCAAAAGGATTAAGGACCAAAACTGGTGAAAGAGGTAGTTTAATCTCAATGGGACAACGTCAATTAGTTGTATTCGCTCGTGTTCTCTTGGAAAATCCTTCTATACTCATCTTGGATGAAGCAACCGCTTCCGTAGATCCTTTTACAGAGACACGAATTCAAGATGCATTACAAAAAACAATTGAAGGGCGTACTTCAATCATAATTGCTCATCGACTCTGGACAGTACGACATGTAGATAGGATTATTGTACTCGATCATGGGAAAATTATGGAAGAAGGTAACCATGATGAATTAATGGCTAAGGGTGGAATGTATGCGGAGCTCTATAACACCTATTTCCGCCACCAATCCTTAGAATATATAGAAAAAGTTAAAGAATTAACTTAAAAAGTATTTA
>JBHLRA010000060.1:0-14312 GCA_048883045.1 Candidatus Thorarchaeota archaeon
GATATATTAAATTATTAAATATAATATTTAGCTTTTTCTCTATTATTTAAACTGGATTTAAAATTATTGTAAAAATTGAAAAATTATTTTTGAATCATTCTGCTTGAGCTGCGTAATATATCAGCCATTTTGCCATAGCTTGAAATGATTCATTAATATTTATATCATCCTTCGAAGAACAGAATACACATTGGTTACATTTCGCTTTTAAAGCATAATCATTTGCTACCTCGTAATCTACTTCATGACCAGGGAGATCCCATTTCATTCCCATAAGAATTATAGGGATAAAACCCGCTTTTTGACGTATTATCTTTAACCATTCTGGGATTTCTCTAAAAGTATCATAATCACTTATATCAAAGCAGATAAATGCCCCACTGGAACCTTTACAATAATCAGGTAAGAGTTCACGGAATCTCTTTTCACCAGCAAAATCCCAAAGTTGCATTTTTACGGCTTCTCCTGTGTCAAGTATTTCGGCTTTTGTGTGAAATCCCGCTCCTATAGTCATTTTGTATCCCTCCTCGAACTTTCCTGTACAATACCTAGTAATCATTGCTGTTTTTCCGACACCACCCGCACCTGCGACAATTACTTTAAAAATCCATGAACTCTGCATATTACTGTATCACATTAATATTCTTACATTAAGAATTAGCTTATTGATAAATAATAAAAATTTATCTTTAAATATTTTTTGTTTAGGGATATTGATTTAAAATTTAGGAAAAATTAAGCAAAAAATTGAAAACCTTTGATAGAATTTTGTAATTAAAATTTGCCTTCATTTAGATCATTAAGTTTCTGTTATTGGTGATTTAAAATTTGATTTAAACAAAATTTAGCATTGAAAAAACTAATAAATTGAAACACTATCGATTTTATCAAAGATTCTTTCCTACATAAAAAAAAGATTTTTATAAGATTTAATTCTATTATTTTTTAGAACTAAATTTTAAAAAGTTTTAACAATAAAGGTTGTGATAAGACAACATTAAAGACGACGAGATTTGTCCTATATGTAGTTTTCCAAAAGAACTATGTATATGTGATAGTTTGAGTGCTGATGAGCAACAAATAATAATCTCAAACGATAGGAGAAAATGGGGGAGAGTTGTTACAGTAATCACGTTTGTTGGAAATTTTGATGTAAACCTAAAGAATATTTTAACGAAAGCTAAAAAGAAATGTGCTTCTGGTGGAACTGTAAGAGATAATATAGTTGAACTCCAGGGAGATCATAGGTTTAAATTGAAAAAATTCTTAATTGATCTTGGATTCCCAGAAGAAAATATTCTTATTCAAGAGTAATTGACTAAACAATTCAATAGCTTTATCTGCATATTCAGAAAAAGTTGGAAAACAATAAAAATAGATGTATTATTTAATAAATCGGAAAAACATAATTACGATGGATTCTATCATATATAAAGTAATTTTTAGAGCACATAAGAAATTTGATCATAAAAACCTTACTCTAAGTTTTAGAAGTCTAGAATTTAAAAAGCCTCTTTCCATTCCTGCTAAATTTACTTTAGAACTAAAAAAGTTAAGCGAAACAAATCAGCACATAATCAGCTTTCAAAATATTGAAGAAGTCCTCATTATTGGAAATCCTACAATTGACCTTACCTATAACTATTATCTTGTAATATTATATACACATAAATCAAATAAAAAGAAAATTGGATATCTAATTGGAAACATTAAAAATTTAGGTGATATTGTTATAGGCGTTTGGCCTTTCAACAGAGATCTGAAAGATCTTTCAGAAGAGATTGTATTAGAATCATATAACGATATGATGCAGAATCCCGGTAATTATAACACTATATGCCTAATAACTCAATAGTTAATAAGTAAAAATGCAATTAAATTCACAATTCTTTCTCATTATGATTTAAAAATTGTAATAATTCTGATTCATTTGGCATCCCGGTTCGAGCACCTAACTTCTGAATTTTTAATGCTGCAGCCGCATTTGCGTATTTTACCGACTTTTCTATATTCCAATTTTTAATCCAATAAGCAACGGAAAATGCTCCGTTAAAAGCATCACCTGCACCTGTTGTATCAATTATATTATCGATATGATAAGCAGGAATTCTATATTGAGATTCCTCAGTGGTAATTAATGCTCCTTTATTACCCAATGTTATTATTATGAGTGATATCCCTTTATTTATTAAATTTCTCGCAGCTTTTTCAGGAGTTTTACATTTTGTTATCATTTTTGCTCCTTCTTTATTAGGAATTAATACATCTGCTTTTAAAATCATATTCTTCAATTTAGACCAACCACGTTGAGCTATCTGAGATTCTAAATCAATACTAATATTCACATCGTATTGTTTAGCCAATTCAATTGCTTTTTCTGATAAGTTCGGATGGATTAAAGTTGTGTGAATTAGTTTTGCTTCAGAGAGGTATGCTCCTTCTATATCACTAGGATCAAGTTTGGTAGTTTTCATATGAGGTGATTGAATAATAGTCTTCTCTCCCTTCACTACAAAAATAAAATTTACAGGGGATTTCTGCCCCTTTTTTTTTAAAGTAAGTTTAGTGTCAATATTTTCTTTTTTAAAATCTTGAATTAAAAAATCTCCGTATGAATCATTTCCAACAGCACCAATAAATCCACATGAAACTCCAAGACGTGCTGTAGCAACTAGGAAGTTAGCCGTTACACCGCCTGAGAAATAATTTTCTGAAATAGCATCTATTTTTTCATCTGGTTTAGGAAAATGAGGAATCTCAGCAACCCAGTCAACCACTACTTCTCCTAATCCAATAATATCGATTTTCCCCATTTTAATGCTCAAGCTTTCTAGAGCAACAGCATATTTAAAGATATTCAATTAAAAATAGTTAAAATTAAATTTATTCTTAGCTTTCTATCTTTTTCATCGCTCTCTCTAACTCTTCATCAATATTAACATCTTTAAAATCGTAGACAGATACCTCGTATTGATTTGAGTAATCACTGAATTTAGCTCTTCCTTTTATGATTATATCCTTACCAAGAAATTCGGAAGACTTTTTTTCTAAAAATTTCTCAAATTCAGGTGTTTCTTTTAATTGCATGATTTTATTTGTTTCTATGCCTAGTAAATTCTCTGCTTGATCTCCAATAAAAGTAGTTCTTATTGTGCCGGTTCCATCATCAATAATTAGATTTGTAATCATTCGAAATTCTGAATCATCTCCTTTTCCACATGTACAATTCTCAACTTTTTTAAAACAATTTTTACAAGCTTCATAAATGGTAATATTATTAAGATCTTTAGCAATAAATCCCTTTAATTCGATAATACCAGGAGCTTTAATCATATCGATTTTTGTATATTCACCAGAAAAATTCACACCTCTCTCTTTTTTCTCTAAATTAATACTTTTTAGATTTTTAATTTCTAGATCTATTAGTTCTAGTTTTGATTCACCAATTAAAGAGATTTCATTTCTTTTAGAAAAGTTGCTATACTTGACCATTACATTTTCTAATAATAATCCCTGTCCGACAGTTAAAACTTCAGAATATTTTTCAGCTATTTCCCGCCATAAAGTAACTCTTATACCATCAGTGTCATCACTAACAATAAAACCTAATAAAGAAATCTCTTCACCTGATTTTAGCGTTATTGTTTTAAGATTATCTACTGAGGTGATAATACCCTTAAACGACACCATACCTTTATTACTCTGAAGATCTTTTATATTAGTTACTACTTCCCCTGAAATATCGAGATCTTTATTTTCTTTTGTAATTGTTGTGTTTCTATTTGCATATAAATCAATCGTATTAGAATCCAAGTTGCTTAACCGAGGATTTAGATTTTTAATTAAAAGAACATCACCAATTTCCACCTCATGTAATTTTTCTGTATCATCGTTCCAAAAGGTAACTTTTACTGATCCTGTGCTATCTGAAAGAGATAAAGACTTTACTTTGCCAAATTCGCCATCTTTCCTAGTAAATTCCCTTACTGGAGATATTTGTATAACTTTTCCTTCTATAGATAAAGATCTAAGATTCAAATTAATATCTTTTAAATTGATCGATTTAAAAGTAATTTTAGGATATTTATTATAATCAATATCCTCGGGAGATAATATAACTTTCCCATATCTTCCTATATGTATTTCAATATCTCTATATTTACCTTTTTTTGCGTTCCCATTAATAATCTTTACGAGTTCATTTATTTCAAAATTATGTTCATTAAAAACCTTTACTTGGTCATCCCAAATTACAATTCGCGCATCGCCAGTAGTATCATGTAATAGAAAAGAGCCTACAAAACCTTTACTACCATCATTTTTACTAAAACTGTTAATATTATAGATCTCCTTGATTCGACCATACAAGGTTATGTTTTTCATATTTTGAGTGATATCAGAAATGTTAATTTCAATTTCTTTTAAAAGATCTTTATTTTCATTCCTTATGTCAACACCTAACTCTTTAGCTATTATAAACAAAGCGCCTTCATCAGAAATCAACCCTTTTAGTTCACTTTTTTTATCCTCAATTAGATTTTGGATTTCTTTTCTTGTTAAACCAGTATCTTCTATAATTTTATTCACATAAACCTCAGTTTTCATTTCCATCACTATAAAATTCCTTATCTTTTTAAAAATATTTTAGAAGGGATTATTTAAAAAAAAAATTATTTAATTGTAATTAAAAAAAGTAATTCTTTTAAAATTAAAGAGTATTAAATAAAGGTAATTTTTCATAGTTATCTTAATGGAGATTATTACAAAAGGAGAAGCAAATTTCAAATTTTATTCAGTATGTCAACAAATTTTGGTTTAAGGTAGTAAATGACAAACTTCAGAATTATACCAGTAATAGACATTTTGAATTCCACGGCTGTTCATGCCATAAAGGGAGAAAGAAATAAGTATAAACCGTTAGAATCATATTTGTTCCAATCATCTGATCCAAAAGAAATTATTCAACTAATTAATGGGAGATTAGGTTTTGATAGATTTTATATTGCGGATTTAGATTCTATTTTATATAAAAAACCAAATTTTGAAATTTTAAATGAAATATTGGCTATTCCCAAATTAGAAATAATATTAGATCCTGGAATAACTGATCAAAAAGACATCAATAGTTACTCAGGATATAATCTTAAGAGTTTAATTTTAGGATTAGAAACTCTTAAGACTATTAAAGTGATTGACCAAAGTTTACAGGTCTTGGATCAGAATGAGATTATTGTGAGTATTGATATGTTTAAAGGACGGATCTTATCACATGCTAAAGATATTAGAGCTCACGATCCTATAAGACTTATTAAATTACTTGAATCTTCAGGTATTAGAAATGTTATTCTCTTAGATTTATTCAGAGTAGGACAAAAAATTGGAGGAATCCCACCACTCTATTTAGATATTTTACAGAATTTTTCAGGAGACATTTATGTTGGTGGTGGTATTAAAAATTATCGTGATATATTAGATTATAAAGAACAAAACTTCGCTGGTATACTAATTGCAACATCCTTATATGATGGTACAATCAATATTGACAAATTAAAAAGCTTATACTTGGAAGATTGAATTAATCTATAAAAATTACACCTGTACTAGAAACATTTAAAGATTTCTTACAAACTGGACAAGTATGTTTCATTCTAACCCAATCCGCTAAGTGATCTCTATGAGCTTTTGCTTCGCAAATAGGGCAGCCAGTAACTTCATCAAAAATCTCTATATTTTTACCACATACAGAACATTTGGTCTTAGATACAGTAGATACTCTTACTAATCCCTTTTTAATATCTAATGTCACATTTTCAGTATTTTCTGCAGTAGGATTAACTTGTTTCAATTCCTCTTTAGTATCGACACAAAATATTGTTCCTTCTGTATCATCTTTTTTATTACCAATCCAGACTACTTTTCCCTTGAAATAACTAGATCCTTTATCTTCTAATGTTAAGTTTAAATTTCGATCTTCCATCACATACGTTTGAATAACTTTAGTGTATTTTAAACCTAAGCGTGAAGATAATTGGTTAATTACTTCTATTGGTTCTTTAAATACTTGCTCAGTAATATCCACTTTTGTAATTTCTTTAGGTGACATATTATTCTCCCGATATTTTTTTATATTTTAATAAAAATGATTTCATATAAATTTTTATATAAATTCATACAAAAATAAATGTTTTGCATTTCAAATATCCCGTTTCTGAAATCATGTTTTTGAGATTGTTTTTATTTCAATTACAAATCTTATATAAATTTTTTAACATTTTACCATTATATTAGATGCACAATGTCTTCTAAAATCAAACTTTTAATTAGTCCTAGGACGATTGAGGAAGCTAAAATTGTTATTAATAGTCAAATAGAATTTATTGATTGTAAAAATCCAGAAGAGGGATCACTAGGAGCAAATTTTCCTTGGATTATTAAAGAAATGAAAAGTTTAATTCCTCGCAATAGTCATCAACTATTAAGCGCGACGATTGGAGACTTCCCAAATCTTCCAGGGTCAGCATCTTTAGCCGCCTTAGGTGCAGCAGTATCCGGCGCAGATATTATAAAAGTTGGATTAAAAGGACCCAAAAACGAAAAAGATGCGATAAAATTAATGAAAAACGTTGTTAAAGCAGTTAAAGAATATGATAAAAACATTAAAGTCGTTGCTGCAGGATATGCTGACCGTATGCGAATGTATTCTTCACCAGAATTTATGGGTATTCCTACTATTGCATCAGAATCTGGAGCCGATATTGCCATGCTTGACACTTATATTAAGGATGGTAAAGGTTTGTTTGATTTTCTTAAAGTAGATCAATTAATTCAATTTAAGAATAAAGCATCTGAATATGGCCTTGAAGTAGCACTAGCAGGGAATTTAATGAGGAAGGATATTCCTTTAATAAATGATATTTCACCTGATATTATTGGTGTAAGATCTGTCGTATGTGAAGGTTATGATAGGCTTAAGGGAAGAATTAAGGCAGATCTTATAAAAAAATTGAAAATAGAATTATATACATAAAAGTATAATTTAATAGAACCTCATTTATTCTTTAATATTAATGAAGATTTTTCATGAATGGAGGTACTGAAGATTTCTATTTTTGGCCTATATGACTCCATGATATTTAAAACGTCCTTTTCCTCTTTTTTTCTGCATATTGCATAAACTGAACGTCCTAATTGATTCATACTTGCACCAACAATGTTTAATTTATTCAAACTATCCATTAATTCTTTTATTTCTGGTAAATCGAGAATATCAAGAATTTCAGTATTCTTTACAAATTCTATTGATGTTTTTATAAATGTTTTAATATTTGGATCAATTATTAAAGATCCTAAAGCTTTTTTACCTGCTTCCTTAATTTTCATACTTAAGAGAGGATCTGACAATATTGATTTTGTTGGAATTATTCCTAACGAACCACAAATAATTTTTATATTTCGTGGTACTTTAATTCTCTCATATACACAAGGGAAGCCAGATTCTTTTAAGATCCCCATTCCACCATTAATTTGACCGCATACAGTTCCTAATCCAGTTCGATTCACAACTTCAGCAATATGAGCAATCTTTCCTTTTTCTTGATGTGTAAGATTTAAATTTAACAGATGATCTAAGCCAAATATGGTTCCCAATGCTCCTGATCCACTAGCTCCATATCCACATCCAACTGGTAATTCAAAAGAATGATAGATCTCTATTTTATAGGGCTCTTTTAAGAATTTTTTAATATAATTGACTATATAATATGTTGTCTCCGCCTGTTGATTTACCAATTCACCATTAATATATATATCTACTTTAAATTCATCATTATTATTAATATTTTGAGAAATTATTTCTGTTATTCCTACAGCATTTACACAAAACCCAGCTCCTCGAGACCCAACTCTCTCGGGATCAGATATCTTGACTCCATTAATTTTATCAACAATTTCAAAGAATCCAGATATTCTGTGCGGAACTTCAACTCTTATTTTGTTTGTTCTTCTATACATTAACCTGAAATAACTTAATTTATCAAATCCACTTATATTATTACAAAGAAGATTTCAATGAAAATATTATGAAAGATAAAAATATTGTTATAAAAATCGGAGGTTCATTATTATTTACTGAGGATAACGAGATTGATAGCACAAAGATTCAAAATTTCGGCCAAATCTTCCTAAAAACAAGATATACTGGAAATCACATTATTGTATGTGGAGGAGGTAAACTTGCACGAAAATATATAAATGCTGTAAGAACCTTTCAAAAGAATGAAGCATTATGTGACACATTTGGAATTGATCTGTCTCGAATAAATGCCAAATTGCTCATATCTGCTTTTCAAGACTTAGCTTATCCGATAGTTCCAAAATCTATAGAAGAACTTTCTACTGCAGTGCTTTTTGGCAAATTTGTTATTATGGGAGGGTTACAACCTGGACAATCTACAACATCCGTTGCTCTCGAAGTGGCTGAATTTACTAAAGCTGACGAGTTGGTGCTCCTCACAGATGTGGAAGGCATTTATGATAAAGATCCTAAGAGATTCGATGATGCTAAACTATTGAAAAATTTGACATATAATGAATTACAAGAAATTATTATTACCTCAAAGGGACATAAACAAGCAGCAGCAGGAGAATATAGAATTTTTGATGCTGTTTCATTACAAATACTGAAAAGAAGTAAGCTTAACATAAAAATTATGTCAGGTAAGAATTTAAAAGATTTCGAAAAATATTGGAACGGCGAAAAAGATATAATTTGTACCACTATTACTGAAAGAGAATAATTAATAAATTATTTTAATCTTCTAATTTTTATTATCCTATATTAAACCTCTTAAAATTGAGTTAAAAATGTCTCAATCTTCATGGAAAGATCAAATAAAAAAAAAATGGGGTCCTCATAGCCATTGTCCAATATGCGGTAAAGCAATGCCTACCGATAAAAAGTTTTGCACTCAAGATTGTAAGGATAATTATCTGAATCAAGAGAGGAAACAGAAGAAAAAATCAAGAATGCAATGTATATTCATGATTGTAATGTTAGCTGTAATGAGTCTAGTAATGTTTATCCTTCCATTAGCAGGTTAAATAATATGATAAAACTAGGGCTTATTATTTATTTTTATAACACAAATATTTATTTGAAAAAGTTAAAATAAAAATTTCAATTAATGAATATATAAAATATTTAACAAATTTGCAAGCAGGGATAACCAAGTTGGTCAACGGTGCCGGACTTTTTTCGAAAATAACCTTCGTTAACTGGACTCAAGATTAGATTATTATTTTATCCGTTGATTAACATAATAACCAATGAGATATCCGGTGAGATAGCTCTTCGTGGGTTCGAATCCCACTCCCTGCATTATTGTGTTTTTTCATTTAAATTTTCCAAAGTATCATTCAAGAACTTTACCAAGGGTTTTATTATCTCTTCTTCATTTTTTTTACTCTTAACAAATAAAAGGAGAAGTACTGGTGCCTTGAGGATGTTTGAAGCTCTTTCAGCTATAATAGTACTCAATAGTTTTTTATTTACGCCAAATAAATTATATGACGTTGTTAATGATTTTAATCCTTCACTAATGGGAGGACTACCCAGAGTTATGCTTCCAATTCCCATATTTGGCTGATCAGAAATTAATAATAAAAAACTCTTATGTAACTTAAAGAGTTTTAAATAAAATGGAATATCCTCAATGTTAATGTTTTCTTGAGCAATAATTTTCATAGTAATTAATAAGTATGAAATTAAAATTTGATTATATTATAGAAAGTTGCTAATTTATTATAACAATGCTTATATTATTTTATTTTATTTAAAAATTATATCGAAAGATATAATCATGTAAAGAATCTTTAAAGTGTTAAAAATCGCAGATATAAACAGAAAAAAAATCAATAATGAAGTAAATACTTGCTATAATTGCGGGTTTAAAATTAATGATGAAAAGCTCAAATACTGTCCTAATTGTCAAGTAATCTTAGATCCTAATGCATACATCAATTGGAAAAAAAGCTGGTATGGATTTTTATGCTGTTTATGCATTATTCCTTTATTAATTGCTCTTCTAATAATATTTATTTTTTGATTTTAATAAAAATTAATCAGAAGATATTACCACATCGGATAATCTCTGTCTTCGAATATCAAAATCATGATCGAGATGAATTGTTAAACAATGTTGATCTTCTTGTTGTAAATTTTTATGAACATAACTTATAGGAACTACAGGTAATTCTGATTCCAATACTGCTTTCTTTGGAACTGGAACGGGGATAATTGCATCACATCGTTCACAATTTACTAATACTACTTTAATATCTGGTGATTCAATTTTTTTTATTCTTTCTAAAACATCACCCGATACTTTAGAAGCATCTAAAGATAACTTCTCTTTTTTTTTAGGTGCTTCAGGGACAGCAGGAATATCTAATTCTTGGTGAACTTTAGTTAGATATTCTGTTTTGATTTCATCCTTAATTTTTTTCTTTGAAGTTTCAGTTTCTACTCCTTTTCTATCCTTTTTATTAACTTTAATCTTAACTGTTTTAGGATTGGAATGTTGTTTTTCCTTAACTATATTCTTTTTCACCAAAAATGTCTCACTATTTAAAAATTGAAACCTCTACTTATTAAGAACATCTAAAATTATAAAAATTTATATATTTTTAAATCGAAACTTTCGTTTCTGTCCATGACTATAAAGATAGGGATTGATTGTTCTCTGAAAAAACTTTGTTAAAAATATTAATTAAACTCCAAAAATCTGTTTTAGCTCATCATAGATTTTTGATAATTCAGATATTATCTGGGCGTTATTTTGCTGAAGATAATAATTAATATAACCAGCTAATCCTTCACTATCTTTAATCCAATCTAAGAATGATTGGATCTCTCCTTTAAGTTGAGGATCTACTGCAGAAACCGCCCCTACTGAAGATTGAGCTCCAACAGAAGCTGATCCTCCCATTTGAGCATTAGCTTCCAAATATGGACCTTGGGAACTCAAACGACTTACAGCTCTTTGAACATCCATAATAGCTCCACGAGCATCTCCATCTGGCTGAAGATAACAAATAATTTTATGTTCTTCATCTTTTGCAGCACAGATACTTCCCTCACCCTTCAAAGATATTGCAACTAGACGTTCAGGCTCCATTTGTAGTATAGAATATTTTACTCCAGAGATCATAATAAATTGAGCATTTTGACCAACCCAACTTGAAACAACTCTGTCAATATCACCGCTAATATCCCAATTATCAGTTGTATAAATTATTTGTTTCCCTTGAATTACTGCAGCAGCAATGATATTAGGATCTGCTTGCATTAAATTATAGACTGCGGTTGCGGGATCGTCCGGCATTTTTTATCCTCTTTCTTCTCATGAATTTTAAATATAATAATATCTAAAGTCATTAAGTTTTGCTATAAAATAATTATATACTAATTTATTAAAAATCTATCGAAAACATAATTTTAATCAATTTTTTTCTCTTTTTTAACATTAATTTTACCAAACTTTGGAATTTCATTGAGTTTACTTGTATCTAAATTTTGTTGAATATATGATTTATAGCTCTTTTCAAAAGAAAGTTTATTCTCAAAAAAAATTCTATGATTAATATCATTTTTTTTCAAGCTTTCCATATGATTTTCTAAACTATTAAGGTTTTTAAATAATTTACCACATATAGGGCAACTTGGGGATTGATTACCTAAAAGACCTCTTGGTTTTTTAACGATAACTGGAAAGCTTCTTTTCGCATTAAATGAACCTTGATGGTGCCGACAATAATGTCTCACCAATTTTCCATAAGGGGGATATTCAAAAAAAACTTTACTTCCATGAGTACACTCCCAATATAACACATCTCTATTACACTTTGGACATTTTGATTTAAAAGAGCGAAGATAACAATGTTTCCCATGTGTCTTATAATAATGTCGCATTATATTGAGAGAAAGAATGAACTTATTAAAATTTTTCGATTTAGTTTAAAGATCAAAAATTAAAGATAAGTTTCTTATTAATGGATAAGTCCTTAAAACGCAAACATTTAAATGTGCAAGATTAATTATGAAAATTAAAGAAGAGATTTTTTAAAGGGTTGGCGTTATTGGATCTTTCATTCCCTCAAAAAAATTTTAATTTATGCCCAGAATGTGGTAACAAAGATTTAATCTCAGACGATTCTCGTGGTGAGATAGTTTGTGGTGTTTGTGGATTAGTTTTAAGCCAAAGACTAATAGATACGGGTCCCGAATGGCGAGCTTTTACATCAGAAGAAGCGAATAAAAAAGTAAGGGTTGGAGCTCCTACTACACTTACGCTTCATGATAAAGGATTGAGTACTATGATTGGATGGAAGAATAAAGATGCCTTTGGAAAGACAATAAGCCCTAAAATGAAAGCTGAAGTATATCGATTAAGGAAATGGCATGTAAGAACACGAACTAACAAGTCTATTGATAGAAATTTAGCTTATGCAATGAATGAATTAGATAGGTTCTCTTCACAATTAAACCTGTCGAAAGATTTGAAAGAATCTGCTGCACATATTTATAGAAAAATGGCTAATAAAAATTTGATCAGAGGTAGATCAATTGAAGCAATGTTAATTGCCTCAATATATTTATCTTGTAGATTGAATAGCATACCAAAGACTTTAGATGATTTTATCGAATTTGCATCTGTTGATAAAAAGAAAGTTGCTCGTTGTTATAGATTAATTTTAAAGGAGTTAAAACTCAATATACAAGTATCTTCGCCAATATATTTTATTCCACGGTTTTGTGCTGAATTAAAACTCTCGGGAAAGACTCAAAACCGAGCCGCTTCTATTTTAAAACTTGCAAAAAAATACAGGATCACAGCAGGTAAAGCACCAACAGGTTTAGCAGGCGCAGCATTATATGTAGCCGCAATTCAAGAAGGAGAACGACGTACTCAAAAGGAAATTTCAATAGCAGCAGGAGTTACTGAAGCAACTATCAGGAATCGATATAAGGAGTTAGTTAATCATTTGAAATTTGAAATACAACTATAATCTCTTCTTTTTGATTCTAAGAAGAATTAGGTTTTTTTTTAAATAAAAAACAAAATTTAACGAACTTTAATTCGTTTTATAACATCTGGACGCTTTTTATATAAAATTCGAAATCCACAATGAGAGCATTTTATACCTGGAAGTGCACTTAATTCCTTTTTACTAACTTCCTTTCCACAACTTTTCCTAGCACACACATATCTCATTATTATTTTAAATTTCCGATAATTAAAATACTTTTTGCTTATTTCCCCAAAGAAAAAATATTATATGAGTAAGAAGAGAGTATTAAAAAAACTAAACTTAGATATATAATGATTTTCGCTTATCATCCGTATCTACAAGTTGGAGTGAATCAAGATCTTTTTCTAATTGGTCTCGCTTAATTTGGAGATTTTTCGTAATTTCTTCTATGTTTTCCAAGGAATATTTCTTCTTTATCGGTAAAGTGAAGGATTTTTTTAGCATTTCTAAAAGTGTAATTGAGGCTTTTAAATCCGTAATGTCCTCATTTATCATTGCAACATTATCTGTTTCAGCTAGGAAAACCAACCCATCAATATTAAATCGTGCTTTTGCTAAGGTAGGTATTAAACCATTTGCACCAATTATTACTCCCTTTTGTATCTTTTGACAATTATTTTCCGCTAAATAATGCTCTAATAATTCTTGATTTGTGGAACTAAGATAAATTCGAGGTAAGGTACTATTAATTTTTCTACTATTAACGGGATAAGCTCCCAAAGCTATAATTAATTTAATACCATATTTATTAATAATTTCAGTAAGAAAATTAGATATTTTATAGATCCCTTTTGGTGTGAGACTTTGGGCATCAGCAGTTATTAAAATAATATCTCTTAACTCATTGGGATCCTTCCAATAAAGAATTTCCGCCTTAGGAGCAGATAATAGACTATCATCAACAATAGCTCCTGCAGGATAATCATCGAAAATGATATCAAGTAAATTTTTAGCGTTAAGTTGACCAATAAGAGAATCTAAAGCAAATTTCCCAACATCTGCAATTCCAGGCATTCCTAAAATGCAAAGTGGTCTTATAAAATCTTTTTCTGTGATATTATTATGTTTTATAATTCTTATTCCTTCCATAACTTTATCCCTATTATTTACTTACATTCCTAATAATAGGGTAAATTTATCAATTTAAAAACGATGTATTATCCTAGTAGACACATGATTTATTGTAAAAGTAATATAATCATATTACCAAAAATTAATTTTAG
>JBHLRA010000061.1:0-7330 GCA_048883045.1 Candidatus Thorarchaeota archaeon
TAAGAATTAGTGGTATATTGCCAATAAATGCAATTATTAACTTTGAGTTTTTATAAGAATAAGAATAACTATATGAAATAAGAAAGAGGTGTTATAATTATTTCTCAAGACGGCATGAAGGATCTTATCTCAAATTTAGATAATAAAGTTGTTAAAGAGCTTCAACACAAAATTGACATTTTTGAAGCAGAGATTGGTGAATTAAAAGATATTTTAACAAAAAAAGATGAAGAAATTGCATCTATAGCGAATTCTAAAGATTATTTGAGTTCTAAATTGGAGGAAGCTAAAGGTAGATTATCCGAATTGGAAGGTAAGGCAACCAAATTAGATAAATTAAATCTTGATATATATGATTTAAAAAAAACTGTTTCTTTAAAGGATGATAAGATAAATAAATTAAACACAGAATTGGAGGAAATTAGACCAAAAGTAACTGATTTGGATGATTTAAAAGCAAAGGCTGCTGAATTAAATGACTTAAAACCAAAACTTGCAGAAATTTCCAAAAATAATGAAGACTTAAAAAAAATTCTCGAGGAAAAAGAATCTAAAATAAAAGAATTAACTGAAAATCTTAATGAAAGAGAAAAAGCTCTCAATGAGCTAAAAGAAAAGTTAGAAAAACTTGAAACAGAGTTATCGGAATTAAAACCAACTGAACCAACTGTTTACACAAGTGAAGAACGTTTAGTTTGTCCTAATTGTGGCGCAAAAGGAAAGGATTTAAAGGTTGAAGAGGATAAAAGTAAAGTCCTTGGGTATATTGGGCACAGTCCTCTTTATGCTAAAATTAATGTTTGTAAAAAATGTGGCTATAAATTCTAGTCTAACTATTTTTATTTATTTTATTTATAACTTTTTTAAAATTCAATTTAAATTCAATTAATAGATAAATCTAATTTAGATAACTTTTTTACTTCTAAAAAGCAAAAATAAACTATCATAATTTTAGTTTTAGAGTGAAATAAAAATTGATTAAAACAAGAATAACTGAAAAATTTGGTATTAAATATCCTATTATTAGTGCACCAATGGGCCCTTTTTATACAACTGAATTAGCTGTTGCAGTTTCTGAAGCTGGTGGATTAGGTGTAGTTAGTCATGCTACACTAAGAGGAAAAAATTCAATAAAAGACTTTAAGGAACAATTAGATTATGTAGTTGAACATACGGATAAACCTTTTGGGTTTAACGTAAGAACTGCTCGTATACAAACAGACCACAAAGTCCTTTTAAGGAAAATACCACAATGGCGGAAGGAAAATCAAAAACTTAGAGAGCAATTAATATATGGTTTAACTAGTGCGGGAAGTCCTCGTATTGCTGGAAAATTATGGAAACAAAAAGCTTCTGATATGTATCATTTCCATGTTGGACCAGCATTATGGTTAATAGATAAAATAGTAGAATCAGGTTGTGACGGAATAGTAGCAACAGGTACAGAAGGAGGAGGACATCAGAGTTATGAAGGAATTTCTACATTAGTACTAGTTCAACAAGCTGCTCAAAAGTATCCTGATAAAATGTTAGTTGCTTGTGGAGGGTTTGCGAGTCCTAAAGGAATCGCTGCAGGATTAGCGATGGGTGCTGATGCTGTTGCTATGGGTACTCGATTTATTGCTTCAAAAGAAAGCGAATTTCATGAAAATTATAAAAATCTTATTGGTCCTGCAACAGCAAGAGATACATTACTTACAACGGGGGGATTTGGGCCAATTCGATTATTAAAAAATAAATATTGCTTAGAACATGGTAAAGTTTTAGCAAAAGAGGATAAAATCAAGCAAGAATTAGCGTATGAAATGGATGAATATCTTAAAGATTTGCATGCTTATGAGGTTGTATATACAGAAGGTGATGTTGAAAATGGAGCGATACCAGTAGGTCAAACATGTGGATTAATAGATTCAATTTTGGACGTAGATGATATCATTTCAAATTTTACTCATCAAGCTGAGAAGATATTAAAGGATCTATGTTCCAGGATTTCATAAAAAATATGAGAATTCTTTATTAATCTTCCTCCTTTTTTTTATATATCTTAATTTTTCTAAGCTTTATTCTTTTATATCTTGTATAAAATGAAACTTATAAATTCAGTATCAAAGAATTTACAGAAAAAAATAGATGAATTAATCGAAATAAAGTATAAAGCAGTAACAATATTAGAAAAATGTAAATCTTGTGGAACCTGTGTGAAATTTTGTCCTTTGAATTTAAGGATTTTTGGAGAACATGGAAAGGCAATTACTATCTCATCTAATAGGTCTTGTGGTGGATGCTCAGTATGTTTTCATAGGTGCCCAAACCAGGCAATTACCTTACTGACAATAAAAACTGAGTAATTGACTTTATATTGTTAAAAACTTGTTAAAATATCGCTTTTATATAAGATGAAATTAAATAGATAAAGAATAAAAAAATTAAATTATTATTTAGTACTCTTAATTTAAAAAAAAATTCAGTTATTCTCTTAATTTTCCACTTGAAATTATATCTACGACGGATTTATTTAAAAAGAAAGAGAATCATGCAATATATTCTTTAATTTTCTTGTTTTCGTAATTCTCTTCTAAGAATTTTTCCAATTACTGATTTTGGTAATTCTGGAACTATCTCAACGATTCTAGGATATTTAAATGGAGAAATGTTCTCCTTACACCACGTCATTAAATCTTGTTCATTTATTTTACCTTGATATTCTGGTTTTAGTGAAACAAAAGCTTTAATAGTCTGCCCTGCTTCTGGATCAGGTACACCAATAACTCCAACCTCATTAACAGCTTCATGCATGTAAATGAGATCCTCTACCTCTCTAGGGAACACACCATGTCCTTTGTATTTAATCATATCGCGTTTTCGATCTTTAATCCGGAGATAACCATCTTTATCTATACAACCTATATCTGTGGTATAATACCATATGGTTCCTTTTGAATCCTTCTTTAGTGCGTAATTTGTATCCTCTTCTCGACCTAAGTATCCTAACATAATTTGAGGACCAGTACTACATATTTCACCTATATATTGAAATTCATCTGGACCACAATTTTCACAACTTTCATTAGGACATCGGGGTAACGTTTTTATACCTTCATCTACATCAACAATCTTTACAAAAGTATCTGATAATGGAAATCCAACTGTATTTGTTTTTTGAAGTTCTTTTCTGAAAGGATTTAGAGCCACAACTGGAGAGAATTCTGACATCCCATACCCTTCAACAATACTAGCTCCAGTAATTTCTTCAAATTCCCTCTTCACCTCTTCAGGTAGAGCACTCGCTGCAGAGATACAAGCAATAAGTGAATCTAATTTCCCTTTATACTTTTTAGAGTCAGGATCCTGATTAATTTTAATGTAAAGAGTAGGAACTCCTGGCATATAAGTTGCTTTTTCTTTACTAATATAATTTAAGATTTTTGATATTTTTTCTGGAGGTCGGGGAAGTAAGATCATTTTCCATCCTTCCAAAACAGAGACAGTCATTCCTATATTACCAAATGAATGAGCCAGCGGTACAACGATCAACATAGCACCCTTACCTTTTAAATTGTTCATTTCTGATAATTGAGTTGTAGCCCATATATCTGTTTGGAGTGCATTGATTACCATTGAATAGTG
Source organism: Candidatus Thorarchaeota archaeon (assembly GCA_048883045.1). Lineage (GTDB taxonomy): Archaea > Asgardarchaeota > Lokiarchaeia > Sigyniarchaeales > SOKP01 > Loki-b32. The sequence continues at coordinate 3,628 of JBHLRA010000061.1, forward strand.
AGAAGTCATTACTCCTTTTGGCACTCCAGTAGTTCCACCTGTATATATTAAAACTGATATGTCTTTTTCAAGATCAATTTCTACTTTTGGGACATTTATTGGAAGACCATTACTTAATACATCTTGAAATTTGTGGAAGATGATATCACCCACCTTTTCAGGCCATTCTTTCATTCGAGGCACTTTCCCGAGGGCCGTTCCAAGTTTGGCTTTTAATGGAGGTAAATATTCTGCTGTTCCCGTTAAAATGATATTTTCAAGTGTAGGCATTTTCCTAAGATCTTTTCCATGCAGATATTCTTCATATAAGAAATCTAAGATTACTAAGAGTTTTGCTTTCGAATCGTTAACTTGATGAACAACTTCAATAAATCGGCAAACAGGAAGTATTGGATTAGATATAGCTCCAATTCTTACGGTAGCCCAATGTGCAATTACATATTGCGGTACATTTGGTAAGTCAATGCATACTACATCTCCTTTCTTTACTCCCAATTTAGCTAAGCTTGTAGCAAATTGATCGACAAGTGTATCTAATTCTAAATAAGTCATTCGAAAACCTTCAAAATAAATCGCTTGAGAGTCAGGATATCTTGTAGTAGTTCTACTTAAAAGATCTCCCAAAGGTACCACATCATATTCTACATGTCTGGGTACTTCTTCTGGCCATTTTTTATTAATCCCATAAAATTCGATTAAATCGTCATTACTCATTTTCATTCAATTTAGTTTTTTAATAAATATGTGTTATTATTCATTTCGATATTATTTAAAATTTTAATAAAATAAACCAGAAAAATCTAATTCTTTATATTATATACAGAGTGTTATCCCTAAATACGCATTTTGTATAAATCTTTATCTGGAACGAAACTCATCATAATTAAATCGTCTCGGATTTCCCAACCTAAATTTTGATAAAAATCAACAACATCTTTATTATTTTTTTCAATAAATAAATGTATTTTATGTACACCCATCTCACGAAATTTCTCTATTAATCCATCCATTATTTTTTTACCATATCCTTTTTTCTGATAATCTGGATCTACAGCCAGATGGTGAAGATAACCTCTCCTCCCATCGAATCCCCCTATTACAACACCAATAATTTTATTCTTAATCTTTCCTATTAAGAAAAGATCTGGATTTCTTTGAAGTACTCTTATAGTTTCTTCTAGCGTATCTGAGGAACCTACACTTATTCCAGCTTTTTTCCAGAGACTTACAATATCCTCGTAAAATTCTATGGAAAATTTTTCAATCTTCATTTAATTTAAGAGCTAAAGTTTGATTATTAATATTTTATCATATTTAATTTATGATTTAAAACATTCTTAAAAGGATATTGACATATTTGTTGATATTGCTATAGAATTATTCGAAAAAAATAAAAATTAATAGATTTCTATATTTAGATTGATTAATTGACTTCTTATATGTCTATTGATAATCTATTTATTCTTTTTCTGATTTCAGTTTTATCTTTTATTATTTTCTTAATATGATTAGAAATTTCCTTTCTTTTATTATTATCAGTAGGAATTGGCAATACAATTTCCATAATACGATTTCCAATTGTAGCAATTGTGCCTTGAACAAAAGTAATTGCTTGAATCTGCTTTTGTACAACGTCTAAATTAAGTAAATATAAAAGCAGGTAGGAATCAATATTTTCCTCATTCTCTAATACTTTTATTTGGAAAATATGACTTTGAATGATTATCTTTGTATCTAATTCTGTGATATAGGCAGTTTTTCCTATTAAATTAGGACCACCATCCTTTACCAAAAGAATATCCCCAACTTCAATATTTTGTTTTTTTTTATATTGTTCATATACTTCCATACTTGTCTTTTTATATGAATCCAGATTTATTTCCCAGTTATTTATTTCACTTGTGCGAATAAATGGGATATCTCCTAAACCATATACATGGGACCCGATTTCATCTCCTCGTGGCAGATAACCACCTTTGTTTGAAAAGATGATATTTCTCTCTATTAGATCCTTTACAGTTAGAAGTACGTAATTATTATCGTCTGAAAGCTTTTTCAAAGTTTTTTCTACACCAGTATAATAGATTGGGATGAAGATTTTATTCTTAATCTGATTAAAATTTATTTTAAAGATTTTTTGATCTTTTAAATAATTAAATTCCTCAGAGTCTTTTATTTGTATATGTAAATCTGTAAGATCGTCATTGATTATTAAATTTCCACTGTCATCTAATTTTTTACTTCCATCTTTATTCAATTTATATAAAACTTTTCCATCTTTATCATGTCCAACTTTTTCTACAATCGCAAAATCAATCATATAATTTTCTGGAGTATTATTTAATTTTTGAAAAAATAAAATACTAGTTTTATTACAAGTGTATGGTTGAAAGGTATTTTGATCTAAAGATATAATACCTAAAATTTTACCTTTAGAAGTTAAATATTCCCATATATAGCGATCTGTCACATTTCCAAATATTCCTTCTGGTAAAACAATACCCAATTTTCCACCATTTTTGAGTAATTGGACACATCTTTCAATAAATAAAACTTGAGGAGATTGTTGTTTTATTAATTTATCCTGTACTTTCCAGTTGCTATTGAAGTTTTTCCAAACATGTGCTAACTCATAGTTTTTTAAAATTCTTTTATCACTTATAGGGATCTTAGCACCAAATGGAGGATTAGTTAAGATATAATCAAAATTATCATTCTTAATTAATTCTTTTGCAGGAGATCTATAACTCTCTGGATCCAATGAATCTTCGCAAAAAATATTAGAATTTCCATTACTTAATATTTCCAAGTATAATTTACTAATTTTAGCTAAGAACAAATCCTTATCGATACCAAATAAATTAGAAATTGATTTAATTCTGTTTTCTTTCGATTTTATTTTTGACCATAAAAGATTTTTTGTTTCAAGTAGAAATCCGCCATGGCCACATGCAGGATCTAATATTTTTGAATCAGTATTAGGATTTAGATAATTAACCATAAATTCTATAATATTGGGAGGAGTAAAGAACTGTCCACCTTCATCTTTTAAAATCTTGCTAACAAAAATTTCAAAAGCATCACTAAAAATATCTTTAGATGATTTAAGTAATGAAACCTCCTGTAATTCTTCGACAACTAAATAAACAAGTTCTTTTGTTAACGTTATTTGTTCATTATCATTCATTAAATTCTTAAATTTATCCCTTACATTCTCGTTGAATAAATTTCTAATGCGTCTAAGTAAATCTTTTTTGGATTCTCCAGGTTTTATACAAAATTCTACTTCCTCTTCGGGTTCTTTAATTATTTCATCAACTAGTTTACATAGCAAAAGATTAACAATTTCTTTAGAACGTGTCCTAGTATCTGTATCTGTATATTTTAATTTCCCATAGAGATGTTGATTTATTGATTTAAATACTTGTTTTAAGTTTGTATATTTTTTTAAATCTTTTTTCCTTAGTACCTCAGATTTTTCCTCTAAAAAATCGGTAATGTCAACTGGCATTTATGATTTATTTAAAGTTTTTATGCTTTCTATTAACTTTAATTTATTTATAAATCATTTATAATAAACCAATTTATTATTATTTTTTATTAATTGAAAATTAAAGTAAATTATGTCTTCGAATAATATGCAATTTGGAGAATATATTGATTTCACAGTAAAAAAGAAATTTGGAATCATAACTCTCAATAG